>WQXH01000003.1 GCA_009784945.1 Coriobacteriia bacterium
CAGTGGAGTCAACGGGGCGCTGGTAGAGCTCAAAGCTCACCTCGCTGGGTAGGTCAAAGAAGCTGCCGCCCTCGGTATTGAGTACCTTGCGCACGGGTACGTCTATGGTCTCGATTTCATTGGAAACAGTCACAGAAGCCTCGGTGTTAGGCTTATCATCTATGTTGCCTCCAACACCGTTGCTGCGTGCTATGCCATAGCCACCCGCACTATAAGAGTAGCCAGGAGGGTTGTAGCCATGAAAGGCGGTATCAAGGCCGCTCGAGCCAATCTCGGTAACGGTATACACAACTTCTGTGCCATTATCCCAGTAGACAGGAAGATCAGTCCACGCCTGGTTCCAAGAGCCAGAGGCATCCAGCGTGAGTGTGTCAACAAAGTCCAGGCCCATGAGCTCGGTCATGGGCACTGTTGCCCCATCAACCTTGGCGCTGATTTTGACTTGTACCGACTCAGGCTGCAGTCCGTAAGCATTATCAAAATCAATCCAGCTCTTGGTAGGCCTCAAATCCATGACGAGCGGGGTGTAGTGGTTATCCACAAAGATGCGGGCGGGCGCAGAGTTGTTAACCTTAACTTGGGCAGGGTCTGAGCTGTTTTCGATAAGAGCGCCGCTTGTATCGGTGTAGTTATACTCTGCTGTGTAGCGGTCAATCCGCTCGATAATACCCTGGACATCGGCGTTGTTGCCCAAGGAAAGCTCCTCTACCTCGTAGACTGCTTCGCTTCCATCAAGGCGGTATTGGGGCAAATTGGCCCAAGTGTGACTCCAGCTGTCTTCTGCAGAAACGGGTACCGTGTCAAGCAATTCCTTGGTAGTGCCCACTACACGTGACAGGCCAAAGATAACCGACTCGGGCCTCAGACCGTCCTGGTTGCCTGCATCTTCCCAATTCTTTTTTACGGTGATGCTACCGTGCGATTGGAAGGTGTTGGAAACAAATGCCGGGGTGCTGGTTGTTCCTACATCATTGCCGTTGACAACGATATAGCCTACTGCCTCGATTCCTGCTTCGCTTTCTACCACGTCTACATCACCAATCTTGATTTCTTTGATTTTGTACTCGTAGCGCACGCCCTGATTGTTAACAACGGGCAGATACTCTATAACACCGTTCCAGATATGCTCATCAGATGACCCAGAGATGGTGACGGTTCTGATTGCATCAAGCCAGGGGTTTTCTTCTGCTTGGCCTGCCTGCTCGAGGCGATATTGCAGCAAGACCGTAACACTGGGGGGAATCTCGGCATACTCGACCCCATCAAGACCCAACCAGCGCTTTTGAATAAGGATGGAGGTTGAGTCCATAAGATTGCTTATTTGTATACGTGCCGTATTGCTTGCATTGCAGCTTGTGTCGTCCACCCAAATGGGCATATTGCTGGCGCTGTAGCTGCCTCCTACGGCTGCGTCACGATAGCCAGCAGAGTAGCCAATTACTCTCTCGGCCAGATAATCGATGTTAGATGGATCCAGGGGAGACTTGGCGGTTTCTATGACGCGGTACCTGATTCGCTCCATGCTGGCGTTGGTAGTACCATCGTTCATACGAGCAGGCAGGTCATTCCAGGTAGTGGCCCAAAACCAGCCGGTGTCGTATTCGTCTTCGGGTTTCATTTCTACAATTGCTGCTTGACCGTCAAGGATATGAGAAGGAACTACCTCCCACCTGTTGCCCTGAAACCACTGGAGGGTAAAGTAGATAGAGGTAGGACGAATATTTCTGACTTCGGAGGAGCCAAAGCTTTGATTGATATAGAGGTCATCCCAACGCTGTTTGGTAGCACTGACATTGATGGTGCGCGGTACATGACGATTGGTGAATTCATATTCCTTGGCCAAGGGAGCAGATGATGCATCAAGGCCTGGGTCGGGCAAGCTCAGGGAGCCCGTAATGGCTCCGCTGGAATTAAGGCTTCCTCGAAGGTTGCCATTGGAGTCAAAGAGTTCATAACGTGCAATAAAACCCGTGTTGGGAATCACAAAGGACTCGGTTACCGTGTACTCTGCAAGCTTGTTTTGAGCATTATAGCGAGGCACTTGTACGGTAATTGGGTTCCTATCGGGTGTCATAACAACCGCTATTCTGCGTGTGACGTCAGCATCGTCAACAATAGTAAAGCTTATTGATGCAGGTCTCACACCGTCTCGATTGTCTTCATCATCCCATGATTTATGTATGGTAAGGGGGATGGTTTCCAGGGTATTGGATATGGCACCAGAGCCATTGCCACTCACGACAAATTGACCTTGGGCGTCAACCGGCTGAGTGGCATGCCAAGGAACCGGAACTCCATTGATGCTGGTTTCAACCAGACGATACGCTCTTGTGTCGCTGGCAGAAGAGCCGTACAGCGGCAGGTTGTTGATTAGAACCGTCATCACGTTGCTCGAGGCTCCTCTGAGTATGGTGATGAGCTGGCTCTTGGGTATTCTCGTTTGTTTTTGAGAGGATATCTCTCCCACGGTTTCCATGAGAGGAAGCCAAGCCTCAGCGGCAGCATCATAATACTCAACACCAAAGATTATCTCGCTTGGTAGCAGCATTTCAAGTTGCAGGAGATTAATTGGGCCAGAGATAAGACCTTCAAATTCTTGAGTGAGCCATGACTTTGTCGTGCTAACAGAACTAGTCCTCAGTGTGTTGGTAAAGCTTGCCCACTCAGCGGTATCGGAGATACTCCTGGTTTTTGCAACCAGGCTTCCAAGGGGAAGCTCGCCTGCGCCTATTAAGGCCGAACTGCCTCCATTTGCGCTAATGACACTGGTGTAGTGATACGAGCGGCTGGTAGGAAGCTCAACCACATAGTATAGATAGGAACTGCCATCGTGGGCATAGCGGTAAAGACCACCGCTTTGTTCGGCGCCAGTCATCTGACTACTGATGCCCACACCATCTTGGCGCGTATGTATCTCAAAAGTCCAGGTGTTTTGGGCGCTCATATTCCAGTCAAGCGTCACTGCACTGGTGATGTCTTCAAGCGATGCCCCATGACCCTCTGCCTGTCGATACACCTTAAAGCTGCCTTCAAACTCGGGTGCACCTGGCCTGGTGCTAAAGCCATTGGATTGATCGCTCCAAATCTTGCTGCCGGTGATGGAGACGCTCTCCTCATCAATACCCGTGTAGGTATTGACAATGGTGTAGGCAAAGCTGTTGCCTTGGCTTGCGGCGTCGTCTTCTTGAACACTTGCTTCGTAGCCTGCAAGTGGTGCTTCCATAACAAAGTAGCGGAAGGGATTACCGTTGTAGGCGTATTTGGGAAGCCCTGAAAAGACTATGCTTTGACCAAGACCGTTGGGGTCGTAGGTAATCTGTTGAGGATTGGCAAAGCTGCCTCCCTCCACAACCTTTACCCAGCTGGCGTCTACCAGTTCTGCGCCTATGAGCCCGGAGCCAACCAGATCGTTGCCATCTTCATCGGTGGCAACTCTCCAGAGCTCTATGCTTGCCCGGGGATACAAACCGGGGCTTAAGTCTTGACGCATGTTGACCCAGTCTTTGTTGACGCTCACGCTTACGAGGTCGTCATCAGTAAGGTCATCTATCGTCTTATAACTATTGGTTACCGTCATGGTAAATGAATCATAGCTGGGCTCCAGGTAACCCGCAGTGACGTTGCCGTCTGGTCCACCAATAATCTCAACGTAGTTGTCCTCGTTGCCTTCTTGGATGACCTCAACGGCCATGTAGCGAATAAAGACTCCATATCGGTCATATTTATCTAAGGACACCACATTTTGATTGGCATCCACAAAGATGAAGTCTCTTTTGTTGCGCTCTAAGGTTACAACCGCCTCGCCGGTGGCGCTATAAAGGAAGTCTCCCAGTGGGTCGTCCCACGTATATACCTTGAGCTGCAAATTAACCGAAGGAAGGTCTGACCCAGAAATGCCAGCGGGTACGTTTTTCCATACCTTTTGTCCTGACATGCGTCTTTCGCCTACGCGCAGGTTTTCTACCGAACCTCCAAAGTGTATGTAGCCGTCGGAGGTTTCAAAACCTGTGGATTTGTACATGGTAACCCCGGGCGCTACTGCTTCGAGAGAAGGAACAGTCAGCTCTTGCAGGTTGTCACTTAAGAGAGTGCTGTTATAAGGCTCGCCACTGTTGAAATACGTTGACTCGTACTCACCGGGATAGTCCATGATCTCTTTGACGTAATAGATTATCTCCTTGCCGCCCTCATCATAGCGCGGCAGTCCATCATAGATACACTGCCATGCGTAGTCGTTAAAGTCGTCTCCAGAGGTAGTCCAGTTAGCCTGGACATCCAGGGGAGTCTCCATTCCATCAGCGTATTGAAAGAGCTGAAAGTAAAAGTCGGGGCGCTGGCGCAAAGCGTTTTCGCTTGCAGATTCATCCGTGCCATCGGTGCGCAGCACGTCACGCCAGATTTTGTAGGCTACAAAGTTGATGGTTTCGCTGCGCTGATTGGTAAAGCCAAAGCTGTACTCGTCGGGTTGGGGTGCCGTGAGGCCAGGCATATGCTCACCGTAGATGCGCCGCTCCTCAGAAGAAACGGTATAGAGGTGCCTGTCATCCAGTTCATAGGAACTGCCGCCTCTTCCCAGGGGATGCACTGTCCCTGTTTCGGTTTCGGTAATAGCAGTTTCATAGGCATAGTAGTAATAGAGCACGCCGTTGGTGTCATACTTAGGCAAGCCTTCGAGTCGCTTGGTCCACGGCTTGTCTTCTGTACCATCCAAGATGATGGTTTGATAGAGACTCTCTTCTGTAGAGTTGGCCTGACGGCGAGTGATTTCAATGGTAAGCGCCTGGGAAACAACCGTATGGTGGTCATCGTCAATCCAGGTCTTGGCGAGGTCAATATTTACTGTGCCCTCGCGCACATTGCGAAATGTGTAGTTGCGCCCATCTGAGTTGAGCTGTGCCCAGGATGAATAGGAGTGCTCGTTGGTGGTAACGGTGCCCATAGGCATTGACGATGCGCCAGGAACAAGGGCAGTAATCGTAGGATCAAGAAAATCAACAGCATACGTTGTTCCCTCGCTCACCATGCTTACTTCTCGGAGCATGAAATCTGAGTAAAGGGCTTGCGAGCCGCTTGTTGCGCCCCAGGTAGTCCGGGCATAATCATCGATTCTTATCCAAGCTCTCCAGTCATTACCATAAGTAAGCGTGGCAGTTGCACCCTGCACCAAAGTCCAGTTGCCCGTCCATTCCCACTCGCCTGTCTCGTCACCCTTCACCTTATCCTTGGCATAGAGCTGTACGACAACATTGCCGCGACACGCTTCGTCACCGTCGTCTGCCCAAACCTTCTGAGCAATGACATACCTGGCGTCGCTGGTGTTGACAATGGGGGTATTGGTTATGGTTGTTTGTAAAATGCCATACTCAACGCCGTTTATGTCGGTGTCAGTTGTTCGGTTGTTTGTATAACCAACAGAGTAGCCCAGTGGCGCGGTTTCTTGATTGGCAGCGGGCGTAGCCTCTGTGATGTCATAGCGGATAATTCTCCCCATCTGGTCAAAGCGATCAAAGCTGCCTAGATAATAGAAACCTTCTAGTGCCTGCTGCTCTGTGGTAAAGGGTTTGCTTACAGAAGCAGCCCTGTCTGAGTTAATGTAGAGCGTGAGGTTTTGTGGGTTATTGTCTGTCCAGATTTTTCTCACATATACCTCGGTTTGACCAATAAGGGAGTTGCTGATGAACACATCACCATTGCTGTTTGTGGTATAGGTGGCGCGGTAAGAAAATGGTGCTATTGAATATTCCTGGCTGTCATTGCCTGCCTCCAGCTCTTCTGCACCCAGATCTACGGTAGCTCCATTAACCGTGACGCTTGCCTCACGGAAGCGGTACTCGTACAGCAGACCTTCTTCACTATACTCTGGAAGGCTAAAGGAGCAGCTTTGCTGAGTAGTGGCTGCGCCAAAGCCGCTCATCGTTTGAGAGCTTGCTTCTTCCCATGCGCCATCTGTGCCACTGATTTTGCGCTCCGCAACTATGGTGACAGAGGCATCCATGCTGGGAACAGCTTGGGCATACCAGGTTTTATTAACGGTTTGCTCCACGGTGCCAATACGGCGGTTTTGCAGCGTGCCTCCATTGTAGAGAACACTTCCTCCCAGGCCGCTCATGCCTTCGGGGTAGCTGAAAATCTGGCTATAGTTGTCCGTGCCTGCACCGCTGAGCACTTCTCTTACGAAGTAAATGTACTCATTGCCTTCGTTATCAAAGCGTGGCAGTCCGTCTTTTGGATAAGAGGCAAGCGTCGAGAAGTCTATGGAGTACTCGCCGCCAGAAGGATAGCTCGCCAAAGGCATTGACAGACCCGACACCGGAATGGCTGTGGTAAAGCTACGTCCTGGAACATCGGGGTAACGATAGAGGGTGAGTGTACCCCCTGGACGAGTCTCGGTGCCATCGTCTTGCCATACTTTGGTCATGTTGAAATTGGCCGTGTCGCTGAGCGTAAAGAGTATGGTGCCGCCCTCATAGGCTGCTTGTGAGTTTTGTACAAAGTTTCCTTTGTTTCTATAGGAGGAGGCATATTCTGCGCTGCTGTCGTTTGGTAGAGAGTTATACTCTGCCAAGTCCATAGTGCTGTCCACCGCTTTAACATAGTAGGTATACAGCAGGTGATTGGGATGAAAGTGAGGAAGTCCGCTGATTTCAAGCTGCCAGTTGGCACCGCTCGTATCTATCTGAACCATATCGCCCAGCTCGGAGAGCAGACCCACTACTTCTTCATGGGTGTTGGCACCCTCAGTATAGATACGATAAAGCATGAGGTTTGGCTTGATGTCGTCTTCACCAAGGCGCGTGTTATTTTTGTTAAGGGCATCCTTCCAGGCTATCTCTGCCGTATAGACAACGTTAAGGGTATTGTTGACCGAAAGCGGGCCTGTCTGCTCAGTCAGGTAGTGCTGTTTAAAGACCGGGTCATCGATGACCTGGGCAAAGGTATAGCTCAGCTTGAGTGACTCAACCAGCTCACCGTATTCGTTGACTTTGTTAAAGCTGGCAGGAAGAGAAAAGTCATATCTCCAGATTCTTCCGGTGTTGGTTAGGGTTGGACCAATGTCTATGCCCAGTTCTGCCCACTCAGACAAAACCTCAGGGGTAAGCAGCCGCGGCTCATCTTCGCCCTCGAGCGTAAAGTAGATTTCAATGTCTACGTCAGCTGGCAAGGGGCGATGACCGTCGGCACCATCGTTATCTATCCAATTAATGGTAAAAATATAATCTGTGCCCGCGGTAAAGCCAACCGTCAACTTTTCAACGTAGGTGTTAGTGATAGTGCCGCCTGTGTAGGCGTAGCCGGTCTCTTCTTCAAAGCCTTCGGCTACATTGGTGTAGGACACTTCGTAGCCAGGGGCGTTGTCTTCTATGATTTGAACGCGGTATATGATTTCTTCGCCCGTCTCGGGGTTGTGAGAGAGTAGGTCTTTAAAGGAAACCTCCTTGCTCAGTGGCCCCAGGATGGTTGTGGTGGTCGTAGGAAGGTAGCCACTGTGCGCAGCTTCAAGAGTGCTCAGCTCTACTTTGACACCGGCAGGTGTGCCCGAGGGTATCTCACCTTCATTGTCAGGGTCTGCGTCGATGACGTAGGTAGCATGAAAATCAACCAGGCTCACCAGCGTGATGTCTACTGGAACCAAAAGGGGAGTGCTGCCGTCTCCAACAAGCACGCCGCCTGAGTAGTAGAACTGCTTGGTGTCCAAAGCGTTATAGATGGTCTTAGCCACACGTACGGTGTACTCAAGTTGTCCGCTTGCGTCAACAGTGGGGAGTTCGCCAAATGAGTAGGTGCCAAGAGGCCCATTGAGAATTGCCGTGGCACCGCTTAAGAGGACTCCATTTTCGTAGAGCTCTATAGTGTATTGGCTCTGGAAGGTTGCGAGGTCGAGTCCCATCAAATTGAGCTTGCCACCAACATAGATATAGTCGACATCATCGTTCATGGGGCTTATTTCATTGAAAGATTGAAATGCCAGTGGCTCGGCCAGTGGCTGGGCAAGCGCAAAAGGCTCATCTATAGCAAGAGGTCCATCTAGAGGCTCATCTATTGGTTCACCTGCAGCAAGTGGCTCGTATGCTATTAAAGTGTTAATTGCTATGAGTGCCTCTTGGTTAGAAGTTAAGAGTTCGGTGCTGTAGTCCTCACTAAAGCTCTCTAAGCTTACGATTTGCTCAAAGGCATAGGTAATGGGCGTAGAGCTTACGAGCCTGTTACTCTCTACTGAAACAATCTCGCCATCCAGCTCTTCTTGCCCTTTGGCCCACTGGTAGGTAAGTAACGTTTCAGGAAGCCCTTTATAAGAGTAGCTCCAAGCCCGGGAGTCTTCCTCTCTTGGAAGAATGCCAGTAAAGGTTTGCTCTACTCCCCAGTTTTTCAATACCTCTTGTGTGAGCTCGCGAAATGACAGCCCGCCATCGAGCGAGTAGGTGAGCCCGATGGCCACTTGGTTTGATGCAGGGCGCTTGCCTGCGCTATTAGAATCGTCTTGCCAAAGGATGCTAATATCCAGGTCAATTGTGTCTTTTGTAACCAGAGAGAAGCCAGTCTCTGATTCGAGTTCTGGCTCAGAATCTGGCTGCTCGTCTGTGGTGATGCCAAACAGACTTGAGAAGAAGTCAGAGATAGCAGCAAAAAAGCCGCCGCTTTCTGACGACTCATCATTTGTGACTTCATTATCTTCTGCGAGCACTTTGTCTGACTCTTCTTTAGTCTCCGATGCCAAAGCTGCCTCTGGCGCATCGGCCTCGGGTGCATCATCTTCTGTTACATCAACTTCTGCTGAAAGAGGACTGTTGATAATCGTTCCTCCAGAAAACACCTTATCAAACGTGTCAGCATTGGGTTCAGTGTTTTGGTAGTGCACTACATAGCCAGCGTCGTTATCTGTGATCTGAGCTGCGTAGGTTATTTTGTTACCCGTGAGAGGGTGGTAGGAAGGAAGCTCCTCGGTAACAGAAAACTGTGAGCCACTCTCCAAAGCGATATATTTTTGAGAGATGGTAAAACTACCATCAGTTCCATCAATCGCGCTCAGTGCTGCAACAGTGCTTTTGGGCGCATCAGCATTTGCCGTATTAAGTACATATTCAAAGACAAAGCTTTCAAGATCTACTAAAACGATGTCTGCTGGTCTGCCTCCAGGATTATTGCCCTCACCGATAATCTGTCCTCCCCAAACAAAGTATTGCATGAAGCTAGGGGGAGTGCCAACCTGGTGGGTGGCCTTTGCTCGCACCGTATAGACTTGATGGGGGGCTGGGCTGTTGCCCTCAGGGCTGCCCCTAAATGAAAAACTCCATACCTGTCCGTTTGCGCTGCCCTGCGAACGCTCTTCAGAGTATTCAAACAGGAGATTATAATTGCCAGTAGGCACACCATTAACAAGCAGTTCAAGTTCAAACGCCGCAACAGAAACGCCATAGAGGGTAACAAAGCCCTGGGCAACAACCGCATCGCCTGATTGAGAGCCTTGCTGATTTGTGTCTGTTAGTGAGGAGGCTTCACTGGCATCTTCATCAAAGATAGCATTTGGTGATCCGTCTGATTCCTGAGTAGCTCCTTGGGCACCTTCTTCACTGGCAACCTCATTTGATTCGCCAGACTGCGTGGGCGCTTCTTGGGTGTGCTCTTCTGAGACAGCCTCTGCTATTGAGTCTGTTTGCAAAGGAGCTTCCTGAGCAGCTTCTTCGTAAGCAGCCTCTGTTGGTTCGTCTGATTGCTCTGACTCAGAGGCAGGCAGTGTGCTGCTTTCCTCTTCAAGCGCAATGCTTTCATTGCTCAAAGGGTCGATAGCTACGCTGCCATAGGCAAAGGCGCCTGTTGGCACCAGCTGAAATGTCAGTAGGCCCGCCAAGAGCATGGCAAAAAATCGTTTTGTACGATGGTGAGTTCTTCTTTTCTTAAGGTTCTTCATGGTCTCTCCTGCCCTCGTTCCTTGCAGTCGACAGATACTCGAGCCCACCCGTGCTCTGAATCTTGTCGATTTCTAACGGTAATACTGTTGTGAGCAAAAAGCCCAACAGCACGTCATTTACCCTTGACTCTGCTAGATATTACTGTTTTCTTCTGTTGGGTAGTGCGCATAATACCCAGACCCCTCCCCTCAGGATACCCACAAGGAGAGGAACTGATACACTACAACGTACATTTCTCCTGCATGTTAGCAAGGGGCTAGAGGATCACGAGCCCGAGCTACATGGGTAGATTATAACTTCTGCGCAAAAAAATCCTATTATCTTCACTAAATCTCCATAAACCTCAGGGGATACAATGGAAACCTACCCCCACTGGTCGCATTGTGGCTGTACCTACAATGTGGTAACATTAAACAAGAATAATAGAGAGAGGAAAAGCAGATGAAAGCAACTGACACCATACGGATCAGGATAGAGCCGACTCTCAAACAGAAGCTTCAGAGCCGCTGTGACGATAGGGGTATCACACTCTCCCATCTTATTCGAGACTTTTTGACTACTGAGGCTAATCGCCCGGTCACAGCAGCAGAGCGCTTTGACGCGATTATGGCGAGTGCCGCCAGTAAAACTGGAACAACCGGTCTCAATGAGCCAACCATTGATGACATAAACGATTATATTGACTCAATACGCGAGCAGCGCCTTGAAGCCATTAATCTTAGCAGGAGTGCTTAAGTGCTGGATGTCATCATCGATACCAACGTTTTGGCTGCTGCTTTGCTTAGACCAGAAGGCTCAAACGCAAAAGCGTTAAGAGAAATACTGGCAGACTCTGATCGATTCAACCCCTGCTACAGTTCTGTGATTATTGCTGAATACGAAGATGCTTTATCGCGGCCACTCTTTACCGGTCGAGGTCTTGGTACAGAAGCCCTCCAGCTCTTGGAACTCATAAAAGAGCTCGGCGAAGAAGTTATCCCTAAGCCTGTCTATGCAGCGGTATATCCAGACCGCACTGACAGGCCTTTCTTGGAGGCTGCCGTGTATGTCAATGGTCTACTGTTAACCAATAATCTCAAGGTTTTTCCTTTTGCTGATGTAACGGTCATGGCGCCTGAAGCGTTTCTCGACTGGCTAAAGACTCAGGCTGCAAAGTGAGCGCCAGGGCGCTGGGTAGCTATGCAGCCCGTGGGCGCAGTTCAGGGGCTCTCTGCGTAGATATGTGTATTTTGGTTACACTATGCGGACTTGAAAAAGCCTGAGCAGATTGCGTGGGAGAAGATGTGGTTAATAGTCGCACACACAAGGGGTGCTCAATGATTATGGAGCCTGATGGTAATGCATTGAGCGAAGATGGTGGAAGCTTTCTCGATCAAAGTATGTCACCAGGCCACCAACAACGACTTGTGAGCATTCCGCTTGTGCCCCGGGCGCATTCTCACGGGTCGTTACTGATCAGACCCAATTCGTCATTGCGGGCTTGACCCGCAATCCGAGACGCATTTTGGTTAGATTGCGGCTCGGAGGCCGCAATGACGGACTACAGTCTGACTAGTGACCATGGGTCGCTTTGCTCACACCTGGTTTGCTATTACAGTGGATTTTGCATCCATAATCGAATATAATGCGATTATGGATGCAAAATTGGCTACGATAGCGTCGGTTCCCGTTGAGTTTGACTTACTAAGGTCGCTCTACAGCGAGTACGCTTCGCCCAAGGATAAGATCGTACGCTTAGCCTCAGACGGACAACTGATTCGTCTCAAGAAGGGCTTGTACACTGTCTCGCCTAAGCAGGCACTACGAGCTGCTCCTTTGGGGCTCATCGCAAACCGGCTCTATGGTCCATCGTACGTCTCAATGGAAACAGCACTTTACTTATATCAAATGACTCCAGAGCGCGTATATGAAACGCGCTCTCTTACTATTAAGCGCAGCAAGCTATTTGAAAACGATCTAGGTAGGTTTAGATACTCTCATATGGAGGCAGGTTACTTTTCTCTTGGAATTGATGTGTTTGAAAGTGAAGAAGAAAGATTTTTGATTGCCTCGCCAACAAAGGCGCTTTGTGACATGATTGTCTTAAGCCGAAACCTTCGCATACAATCTCAAGGGGCAATGCGAGCATTCCTTGAAAACGACCTCAGGGTAGATTTCGAGCAAGTAGGTTCACTCGATGAAGCTGTTTTTGATGCAATACTCGACACGGGAATTAAGCATCGGGAGATGCGTCTATTGAAGGAGTACTGCAGCAATGCCTTTGACACTGTTTGATAAAATGCTCAAAAGCTACGATACCAGTAGTGATGAAGCTCGCCTTGCTAGCACACGCGAGGTCATGCAAAAGTTTGCGCTGGCAGGATTACACAGGGGGGGCTTTTTTGAATCAGCTGCCTTTTATGGTGGCACAGCTTTACGACTTCTCTTTGACCTGGATAGGGCGTCTGAGGATATGGACTTCTCTCTCTTGGCTCCTTGTGAGGAGTTTTCTCTTCAGCCCTACTTTGCCGCTCTGCTAGAAGAATTTGCGCTGTCTGGGCGCGAAGTCAGCATTGTAGAAAAGAAAAAGACTGCACTCACTGCCATCGACTCGGCATTTCTCAAGGACACAACAAGGCACTTTGACCTTAAGGGAAACTTGATGCCCACAGTAAGAATCAAAATTGAGGTTGACACTTCGCCTCCGCCAGAGTTTAAGACCGAACATCAGCTTTGCATGCTGCCCTATTCCTTCATGGTCAGAAGCTATACATTACCTTCGTCATTTGCCGGCAAGATGAGCGCAGTGTTGTATCGTGGATGGGCTAACAGGGTAAAAGGTAGAGACTGGTATGACTTTGAGTGGTATGTGAGGAAGGGCATAGCCATGAACCTCCAGCACTTTAGCGCTCGAGCAAGGCAAATTAACAAACTGGATGCAGATCTAACCGAGCAGGGCTTTAGGGATTTACTCGACTGCAAGATTGCCTCAACAGACTTTGATAAAGCGCGTTTAGATGTAAGCCCTTTTATCGCCGATGCAAGTAAGCTGGAAATATGGAACGCAGACTACTACTATCAAGTTGCCAGCAAGATGAAGCTTATTGCTAATGAATAGTGGAACGAGCAATAACTTCTGCAACCGTGGGGGCCAACTTGCGTAGATGGCGTGGCTCGACCAGCGAGAACCGTCAACTCTAACACTCCCGCAAGTACCAGCTCTGCCTTAATCGATATACTGTAAACATGACTGAAGTATTGACAATAGAATCTATGGCCTACCATGGGGCTGGTATTGCTCGAACAGCCGAGGGTAAGGTTGTATTTGTAGAAGGGGCAATTGCGGGAGACATGGTAAGGCCGCTGGAGCTACAAAGCTTGCCTCAGTATGACAAGTGCGTGAGCCATGAGTTGATGGAGCCTTCTGCTGCTCGTGTGCCAGCACCTTGTAGTTATGCTCGCGAATGTGGTGGCTGCCCGTGGCAGGCAATGAGCTATGAGGAGCAGCTGCGCTGGAAGCGAGGCTTTGTGGTAGATGCCCTGGAGCGTATTGGCAAGGTTGCAAACAGCAACGAGCTGGTTGCAGCATGCGAGCCCTCTCCTTCAAAGTGGCACTATCGTAATAAAGTGGAGCTCGATGTATTTAGGCAAAAAGGCAAGTTCTGCCTGGGTCTGCACAAAAAGAACAGTCACGAACACATAGCGCTGGAGGAATGTCTGCTATTGCCTCAGGCGCAAAGGCAGCTTCCTGCTCATTTGGCGGGCGCGCTCAACTACAGTTTAAAGGAGGAGCAAGACAAGCTGGTGCGAGTGGCGCTGCGCAGCTCCCGTACCACTGGTTCATCAGAGCTGGCGCTGTACATGCTTCCCTCTGGTGTCAACCGCTCGCTGCTCGTCAAGACGCTCAATAATAGCAGGGCATTTAATAGTCTAGTGAGAGTCATTGTAGAAGACGGGAAGCTAGTCGAGCGCAAGGTCAAGAAGGTCGAAGTGCTCGACGGAGCAGGCTATTGGCACGAGGAGCTGGCGGGCAATCACCTGAAGATAAGTGCCCCTTCATTCTTTCAGCCCAATAGTGCGGTGGCCGAAGCCATGATTGCTCACCTTGTTCGGACTGTGGATCAGCTCAGCTTAGGCAAAGACTCCCCAGTAGCCGATCTGTATTGCGGCGCTGGCACTTTTACCCTACCTTTGGCAAAGCGTTTTAGAAAGGTGTATGCCATAGAGAGCTATGGCTCTTCCATTCGCGACTTGAGGCGCAATCTTGAAGAGGTGGGTCTCAGCGCAAGGGTGGAGGCCATAGGAGGTGACGTTGCGCGAGAGCTCGCTACGCTTGAGCCTTTGACCTTGGCAGTTGTTGATCCACCTCGCAGTGGGCTTAAGCCTGAGGCTCGTCGCGCCTTGCTTGAGGCACGCCCCGAACACCTCATCTATGTATCGTGCAACCCGGTCACCATGGCTCGCGACCTTGGCAACTTGTGCAAGGAGTATGAAATACTCAGTGTTGCGCCCTTTGATCAGTTTCCACAGAGTTATCATGTAGAGACGATGACAGTGTTAAGAGTTAAGAATTGCCCGCATCGCCCTGCACGTTCGGTCAAGCCAAATGGTGCAGGATCAAGCGAGGAGTTACATAATCAACAATGAGCAAGAGTGGACGGAGGACAAAACTATGAGCGTAAAATATATGCCCCAAGCCGTGGTGATGCAAGGCGGAGAGCCTGAGTTTGCCAAGGAGGCGCTTTTAGATTCAACTGCATGGGCAGGCAGAGAGCTTACCATGGCATATCGAATCATGAGGGCACACCAAAAGGAGGGCAGCTTGTCAGATGGTCAGCTGCACTTGACCTTTGATGCACTTATTTCGCATGACATTACGTATGTGGGCATCATCCAAACAGCGCGCGCCAGCGGGCTTTTGAAGTTTCCGGTGCCGTATGCGCTCACCAACTGCCATAACTCACTTTGTGCGGTAGGCGGAACGATAAACGAAGACGACCATGTTTTTGGTCTCAGCGCTGCTCATAAATATGGAGGAAACTACGTGCCCGCAAATGTAGCTGTCATTCACCAGTTTGCCAGAGAGCGCATGACCGGCGTAGGCAAGATGATACTCGGCAGCGATTCTCACACACGCTACGGCAGCTACGGCTGCATGGGCATAGGTGAGGGGGGCGGAGAGCTGGTCAAGCAGCTGCTTTCCAACAGCTATGATTTACCCCAACCAGAAGTGGTGCTTGTTTGGCTTACTGGATCGCCAAAGCAAGGCGTAGGACCTCATGATGTGGCACTGGCGCTCGTGGGAGAAACCTTCAAGGATGGCAGGGTTAAAAATAAAATCCTTGAGTTTGCCGGACCGGGCATCGTCAACCTCAGCATGGACTTTCGTGCAGGCATAGACGTAATGACAACCGAAACAAGCTGCCTGTCATCCATCTGGCCCTCTGATATTACCACTGCCTGTTTCTACGACATGGTAGGACGCAGCCAAGACTTTGAGTTAATGGGCGTACTGGACGGAAGCTACTATGATGCCTTCGTCCAGATTGACCTGGATAAGGTGGAGCCGATGATTGCGCTTCCGTTTCATCCCTCAAAGGTCTATCCGATTGCAGAGCTCAAAGAAAACACCGTAGACATCTTCAGGCAAATCGAAGAAGAGGCAAACGAGGAGTTAGGCGGTCAAGTCAAGCTTGACCTCCAGCGCCACATTGATAAGAACGGCAGCGTTCTTTGCAGCCAGGGCACCATCGTTGGTTGCGCCGGTGGCCTTTATGATAATCTTACTGAGGCGGCTGCCATTCTCAGGGGAGGCAATATCGGAAACGGCTACTTTAGCCTCTCCGCCTTTCCTGCTTCAGAGGCAGTCAACTACTCACTCGTAAAAGATGGCACGTCAGCCATGCTCATGGAGGCGGGTGTCATTATGAAGCCCGCCTTTTGTGGCCCATGTTTTGGAGCAGGTGACACTCCAAGCAATAACGCTCTCTCTATTCGTCATGCAACGCGCAACTTTGCCAACAGAGAGGGAGCCAAGCCAGGCATGGGTCAGGTATCGGCTGTGGCCTTGATGGACGCGCGCTCGATAGCAGCCACTGCGCTCAATCAGGGGCGTCTGACTGCTGCCACCGAGTTGGACTACGAGGCTATTGGCAAGCGCCCCAGGCCCAACTGGCAAGACAGTTACCAGGGTGGTGTATATGACAAACGCTGTTACTTTGGCTTTGGCAAGGAAGACTCCAGCTATGAGCTACGCCTTGGTCCTAACATCGTAGACTGGCCGAGCATGCCGCCCTTGGGAGAAGACCTTCTATTAGAGTTGGCAGCAGTCATCCATGATCCTGTCACCACCACCGACGAGCTCATTCCTTCGGGAGAGACTTCCTCATATCGCTCTAACCCCCTGGCGCTGGCCGAGTTTACGCTTTCGCGCAGGGCACCAGATTACGTGAAGCACGCTCAGCACATTGCCAGCAAGGCAGCTGAGCTGAGCAGCGGCAGCCCTACCGCAGACATACAACGTTTACTCAAAGTTCTCGGCGCAGACCCCGCAAGGACTCAGCTAGCCTCCGCCCTCTTTGCCACCAAGCCTGGCGATGGTTCGGCAAGAGAGCAAGCGGCCTCTTGCCAAAAGGTGCTCGGCGGCGGTGCCAACATTGCCAGCGAGTACGCAACCAAGCGCTATCGCTCTAACTGCATCAACTGGGGCCTGGTACCTTTTACCTTAGGCAAAGACAGTGCTTTTAACTACAAGCCCGGCGACTTCATCTATATACCCAACATCAGAGCAAGCATATTGGAGGGCAAAGAGGAGTTGAGCGCTCAAGTCATCAGCGGAAGAGGTGTTACAAGCCTCACTCTCTACTGTAGGGGTCTGAGCTCCACAGAGCGGCGTATTTTGGTAGATGGCTGCCTCATCAACTACTACGCCAGGCTGCGTAAAGAAGAAGAGGGCTCTGCCTGAGCGATTGGCATCAAGGAGGGGTATCAAGGAAATGCCCCTGACACTCACGTTAAAGTGAGGACCTTGATTCCCCCGCGCTCTTTGTGGCTTGTTTTGCTACAATTATGTGTTCGTGTGTGCCAGTTAATCTACAGGAGGCGTAATGCTCAATATCTATACACCTGCATATGTTCCCAGCGGTCAAGAAAAAGCCGTGTTTCACACTAATAAAGGGAGCATCACCATACAGCTTACTGGTAAGGATGCGCCTATTCATGTAGGCAACTTTGTTGAGCTGGCAGAGCAAGGGTTTTACAATGGGCTCAAGTTCCATCGTTATGAGCCGGGTTTTGTTATCCAGGGTGGCTGCCCTCATTCACGTGAGTACAGCACAGAAGAGTTGGCACGTGGCTTGAGCGACAGACAAAGAGGCATTCCTGGAACCGGCGGTCCCAATCACAATATTAAGGGCGAATGGCTCACGAATCCCAACAACAAGCATCTGGACGGCACCTTGGCTATGGCTAGATCACAGGCACCAGACTCCGCAGGTTCACAATTCTATTTCTGCTTGGGCTCACAAAGTTTTCTTGATGCAAACTATACGGTTTTTGGCAATCCCCACGATGATGAGAGCTTACGCATCATCCACACGTTGGCAAAAGGCGATGTAATCGAGTCCGTTGAGATTCTTGATAAGGCAGCCGAGTAGCTCTGTGCAGCTCATGCAGCTAAAAGTAGCCGGTGAAAGCCACAACACCAAAAGGTTTTGAGAGGAGCAGCTTTTTTGAATAGCGCAAATTATAGCCGGGCAGAAACTGCTTACAAAAAAGGCGACTACGTAAACGCCCTAAAGTCATTTTACACCGCACTTAAAGAGGATAATGCCAGCCTTGCCCCCGGCGAGGTAGGGCTGCTCTATTACCGCATAGGCAATTGCCTGCTCAAGATGTACACCTTTAACGAGGCAGCCATTAGCTACCAAAAGGCATTGGAGGACAAGTGGTTTTGCTCTCGAGCTGCTGCTCAGGTCAACTTGGGCAAGGCACAGCTGGGGCTTGGGAGGTTTGAAGATGCAGTTCAGTCTTTTAATGCCGCTCTTGCAGACAACAGCTACACAAAGCCCTACCAGGCTCAAATGGGTCTTGGCAGTGCCTACACAAAGCTGGGTATGATTGTTGATGCAGGCACCGCCTATCGCAATGCGGCACTGGATGAGAGAAACCCTAACCCCCCTAAGGCGCTCATGAGCCTGGGTGGCTGTTTTATGGCTCTTGAGCGACACGAAGACGCTATTGAGACTTTTAATGCCATCTTTGAATTTGACCCCCAGCAAGCTGTGGCTCAAAAAGCCTACGAAAGCCTGGGTCAGGCCTTTTGCGCGGCAGGTCATTATTCTGAAGCGCTTGAGGCTTTTGACAGGGCGCTTGAGCCGGGCAGCTTTAATCTGTCAGCACCAGCTCAGGCAGACTACAACAAGGCTTTGCAGGCATCTGAGGAAGATGCTTCTTATCCCGCCGCCAATATGGCAGGATTTGATACTACCAACTACGGCGACGAGGAACTGGAGCACGATCCGTTCTTCGAGACCAATGGCACCTCGGTTTATGGCGCCGGAAATGTGCCCACCGCCAATGATACCGGCTTTTTTGATGTTCAGGAATCCGAGCTCGTAAAGCTTTCAAAGAAGCAGATGAAGGGTCAACGCAAGCTCAGGCACACAGGCCTCAAAATCGTTCTCACCATAGTCATCCTTCTTATCCTAGTGCTGGGGGCGGCTGTTTTTGCCTACACGCAAGGGTACGGATGGCCAACGCAAGAAGCGGTTGTCAGCGGCATCTTTGATGCCAATGCTCGCGGTGGGGATACCACACAGTATTGGGTGGGCGCAACCGAAGAGGAGCAACAAGTCATCGAGCGTATAATGGACATGGTGCCGCCAACAACAGCGGTTGACATCATATATATGAATAGGGGCATGGGTAGCACCGAAGCTGTTGTTGCAGCACAGCTGCAACAAGGCGGTACGGTGCGCTACCAGATTGCCATGGAGCGTGACGGCCTCGGCTGGAAAATCAGCAGCCTTGACCTCTTCTTTGCTTCTCGACAGTAACGTTACAGAAACAAAAAGTAACGCAGCAGTAATCAAATGAGTTACCAGCAACATTAGGAAGGTACGATATGACAGAAAAGACATACGCTATGCTTAAGCCCGATGCAGTAGCGGCTGGCCATATAGGCGAGATCATCTCTCGATTTGAGAATGTGGGGTTAGTAATAGAGCGCATGGAGCTTGCCACGCTCACACCCCAACAGGCTGCTGCTAATTATGCAGAACATGAGGGCAAGCCGTTTTATGAGGGATTGGTTCAATACGTAACCTCTGGACCCGTTGTAAAGCTTGTGCTTGCAGGGGAGGGCGCGGTGGCCATAACGCGCAAGCTGATGGGTGCCACGAACCCAGTTGATGCTCTTCCAGGTACTATCCGAGGTGATTTTGGCCTTGTCATGGATGCCAATGTGATTCATGGTTCAGACTCTCCCGAATCAGCCGAGCGAGAGATAGCGATCTTCTTTGATTAAAGGGCGTTGGAGCAAAGATAGTTGTACTATCGCCATTAAGAAACACCAGATTCTTGTAGTATCGATACCTATAAGAGGAAAAGAGTAGGAGCTCGGACAGAAATGTCTTTCTTTGATAACTTGTTCAGCCAGTGGAGCTGTGATATGGCCATTGACCTTGGCACTGCCAATACCTTGGTGGCTATTGCTGGCGAGGGCATTGTGCTTGACGAGCCCAGCGTAGTGGCCATAGACAATGAGGTTAACAGGGTGCTCTCGGTAGGCTCCGAGGCTCGTGAAATGATAGGTCGCAACCCCGGCAATATTTCTGTGGAGCGCCCCTTGGCAGACGGCGTCATTGCCGACTATGATGTTACCGAGGCCATGCTCTCTTACTTCATCAACAAGGCAAATCCAAGAACTCGACTGTGGCAGCCTAAGCCACGCATCGTCATTTGTATTCCCTGCGGAGTTACTTCGGTAGAAAAGCGTGCCGTCTTTGAAGCTACTATCCAGGCCGGTGCCCGCCAAGCCTTTCTTATTGAGGAGCCTATGGCTGCTGCCATTGGAGCGGGACTGCCGGTAGAGGAGCCCACCGGTTCAATGGTTGTGGACATTGGCGGAGGAACAACCGAAATTGCAGTCATCTCTTTGGGGGGCATTGTAACCTCACGCTCTCTTAGAACGGCAGGTAATGAATTTGACGAGGCGGTAGCCCGACACGTCAGAGAAGTATACGGTCTCAACATTGGTGTGCGCACTGCTGAAGACATCAAGATTGGCATTGGATCTGCCATGCCCATCACCACGGGAGAGATGGACATGGAAATTTCTGGACGAGATCTTTCCACCAACCTACCACGCTCCGAGAACTTGCAAAGCGAAGACATTCGCGATGGCCTGAGAAGTCCACTCAGCGACATACTCATTGCCATAAAAGAGACTTTCCTAGAGACTGATCCAGACTTGGCAGCAGATATCATTGTAAATGGTATTTTGCTTACCGGGGGAGGAGCAATGCTCAAGGAGATGGATCGATTTTTGGCAAACTTCTTGGATGTTCCGGTGTACGTGTCGCCGACAGCCTTTACCAATGTAGTAGTAGGTTGTGCCATGGCCTTGGAAAACCCACAGGCTTTACAGCGTTCTTATACGCAACGATAGTACCGACTTTTACAGAAAGGTTGCGCGCTCTTGCCGCTCCTCAATCAAACACCGAAGAAGCTGACCGGTGGCGTGCTCGCCGTAGTGTTATGCGCCATCTCTATGGGGCTCATAACGCTCTGGTCTTATGAAGGGGGAGCCTCGGCAAACGCCTCTGGCACACTTCACAGTTTGCGTGGAGCTGTTTCTACCATAGTCATGCCTTTTGATCGAGCCAGTTCTTTTGTTGGGCAGTCAACCGACGCGCTTGGCACATTGGCAAGTGACACAACTGCAAGCACCGAAACGCTCGGCGAACTCCTGGCACAAAACGAAGAGCTGGCTGCATTGGTTATGCGTCTTGAGGAGTATCGACTCGAAAACGAACGCCTCTCGGCGCTTCTTGAGCTTGCCGATGTCTATAGCCTTGAGGCCACGGGCGCACGTATTCTCAGGACGTCCATCGACTCCTATAATCAAACCATCATCATAGACAAAGGAACTCTAGACGGCCTGGCAGTAGGCATGCCGGTCATGAGCCCCAACGGTCTTATTGGGCAAATTGAGTCGGTGGGCTTGGTAACCTCGCAGGTGCGCCTACTGACCGATCCCAACTCCGGCGTTGCCGTCATCATTCAAGGAAGCCGCATTGAGGGAGTCTTGGACGGCTCTCACTCTCGCCTTCTCTATCTCAACTACATTTCTCTCGATGTTGCAGTCAAGCCGGGAGATGCCATAATAACCTCCGGCGCCGGTGGCATATATCCCAAGGGTATTGTCATAGGCGAGGTTACTTCGGTCAATTACGCACCCTCGGATGTGTATCAAACCATTGTGGTGCGACCCACTGCCAGAGTAAAGCACTATGAGGAAGTGCTGGTGCTCACTGGCAGACCTTCTGAGGTGAGCTACAGCTCGCATGCCGCAGACCCTGCAGAGGGCACAGAAAACATCGACGATGCTGCGAGCACAGACGAGCAGGCTGAGCCACAAGACGAGCCAGGAGACGCTGCCAGTCAAGTAGGTGATGAGCAATAAATACGGGTCAATCAAAGATGAGCGTTACTATAGTATGCGCCCTTATAGCCGTTGTATTACAGCTGATAGTGGCGCCTGCCATTACAATAGCGGGAGTTGTTCCCAACTTTATCATGGTGGCAGCCGTTATTCTTGCCATGCATCACGCGCCAGTGCGCTCAATGCTCACGGGCTTTTTCCTCGGCTTCATCTACGATCTTTGCTCGCTTGGCCCCATGGGAGCCATGACCCTGGTACTTACCATCTTGTCATTCATTGTTAGCTCAATCAACAAGGATGCCATTGGCGGCGGAGTCCTCGTAGAAATCTTCGTTCTCTTTGCCGTTGTTACCTTGGGAGAGCTGCTGACCAGTGTTATCTACTCGGTAGCGGGAGTTAATCCAGAGTTTTTACTCTCACTCATATATCGGGTGTTGCCCGCCATTGTCATCAACACGGTTATTGGCTGTATTCTTACACTTATCTATAACGCAGTCCTCATGAGCAAATCCACAAATACGCCCCTGGGCATGGGCGCGGGCAGAAAAAAAGGACGCTCGATCTCTCGAAAGATATATAAGTAATGAGCGCCTACCTACTCTCTGGCCTTCTTGCCCTGGTAGTTTTTGCTCTGGTTGTCCTGGCGTACTTCATTGCACGCTATCTTTATAAGAATCGCCGTAAAAAGAGTGTTTACAAACCCTCCTTTGTGCGGGCTGACAAGGATATGATCAAGGATACCGAGCAGCTTCGCGGCTCAGCAAGCCTCAAGGATCGTACGAGCAAGCAGGGGAGAGGACGCTTTTACGCCTTTGGAGTTCTTATCGCTGCTGTCTTTGGCACCTTGACGGTGAGGCTTTGGGGCCTTCAAATTCTCGAGCACGAAAAGTATGCAAAGCTCTCGAATGAAAATATGATAGTACAGGTTTCTTTGCCAGCCAACCGAGGACGCATACTCGATCGCAATAGAAATGAGCTGGTCGGAAACCGCCCTTCCATAGCTATTACTGGCAAGCGTTCGCTTGCCAATGACTCTGGCTTGGTAAGGCGGCTGTCTTTGGTCCTTGGCATTCCCGCTGGCATTATTCGACGTAATCTTCTTGATGACTCAGAGGGCGTGCAGTCCGACCACTCTATTGCCACCGATGTGCCTATGGAAACGGTAGCCTATATCCGTGAGCACCCCACGCTTTTTAAGGGTATCAATGTGGAGCCACGAACGGTACGTTACTACCCTTATGGCTCTCTGGGTGCTCACATTCTTGGCTATACCGGCCCGGTGACTGAGGAATTTCTCAAAAACCAAACGGGAGAAGAGCCTATTCCCTACAAAGGGGGCGACATCATAGGAAGAGATGGTGCCGAAGCCACTTTTGAGAATCTGCTTAAAGGTATGCATGGCGAGAGGCTCTATGTCGTTGATGCTTCAGGAAACCCCATCGAGGTGAGAAGCGAGATTGAGTCTGCAAACGGAGATGATGTGGTTTTAACCCTGGATGCCAACTTGCAGCGCGAGACCGACAAGATTCTCATGGACATCATCAATCTGGTAAAGAGCCACAATGGAAACGATAACTGTAACGCCGGCGCCATTATCTGTATGGATGTAGAAGACGGCGGCATACTGGCTTCTTCGAGTCACCCCACTTTTTATCCCTCTGACCTTACCAGAGGTATTTCTACGGAGCTCTGGGAGGAGCTTAATTCAAAGGAGTCTGATTATCCTCTCACGAATCGTGCGGTGAGCGGGCTCTATCCTGCTGCATCAACCTTTAAGATATTTACGTCTTTGGCGGGCCTGGAAAACCACATGATAGCTGACGACACAACCTTTGTGTGTAACGGATGGTGGGACATCTATGGAGATGAATGGGGTCAGCGTTGCTGGATATTTCCTAATGGACATGGCACGGTGGATCTTGAGGAATCCATCAATGTGTCCTGCGATGTCTTTTTTTATCAGGTGGGAGCTGCCTTTTACGAGCAGTGGTTTGCGCTGAAAGATACTCCTGACAACGAGCGCCCCAACCCCTTTCAAGACTACCTTGCTACCTGGGGCTTTGGGTCTTTGACAGGCGTGGATATTCCTGGAGAGGCTCGAGGTCGTATCCCTAACGCAGAGTGGAAGTGGGAGTATTTTGCCGATACCCCAGAGGAGGCCAAGTGGCAGCCTGGTGACATGACTAACATGAGCATAGGCCAAGGAGATCTTCTCGTTACTCCACTCCAGCTCTGCAACGCCTTTTGCACCTTTGCTCGCCGCAAAGCCCTTAAGCCGCATCTGTACAGTCACGTACTTGATGACGAGGGCAATGCGGTGGCGCGCTACAAGCCCGAGGAGATGGATACCCAGCCAGTGTATGACCTGAAGTATCACGCCCGTGTTATGGATGGTATTAAAAGGGTAGTTGCCCGCGAAGGCGGGTTTGATGCCATCCCCGTGCCAGTAGCCGGTAAAACAGGCACCGCAGAAGTTGCTGGCAAGGATGACTATTCGTGGTTTGTGGGCTTTGCACCAGCTGATGATCCCAAGTACTGCGCCCTGTGTGTCATCGAACAGGGCGGAAGCGGCGCCTTGGTAGCCATGAACGGAGTCATTCAAACCTTTGCACGTATCTATGAGGTAGATGCTGGCGAAATCACCGTGTGGCAAAACAGAAACGAGCGCTAGTCATGCCTGTTACCCCACGCCTACAGTCTTCGCCTAGCAACCGATCTGGCGCACAAGCCGGGTTTCGCCTGGGTGACATCATACGAAGCCTGAGCTTTCCCGTTTTGGCAGTTGCCTTGATCTTGGCAGCCTACGGGTTGCTCATAGTGTGGTCGGCAACCTATGGATTGAGCGAATACAACTACAATCGACAGCTCATGGGCGTAGGCATTGGCATTTTGTTGATGTTGGTGATTTGGCGGATTAAATACAACCGCTTTTCTTCGCTCACCTTTGTGTTTTTTGGCATCTGTGTGGTGCTTATGCTTCTCCCGCTTGTGCCTGTTATTGGTCAGACCATCAGTGGTGCGCGCAGATGGGTTTTGATCTTTGGTTTTCAGTTTCAGCCATCGGAGTTAGCTAAGATATTCTACATACTGTTTGCCGCTTCGTTACTGGCGCGCTACAAGGGGCGTTTAGACTCGGGGTCTGAGTATCTCAAGTGTTTTGTTTTGTTGCTGGTTCCTATCTTTTGTGTCATGCTCCAGCTAGACTTGGGCACTTCCATGGTACTTTTTGTCATCGGCATGGCAGTAATGTTTGCTGGAGGAGCCAACAGGCGCTGGTTAATCATATCCGTGGTGGCTCTTGGTGCCACCTTTGTTTCGTTTTTGGTTTTGGATGGCTTTCTTGACGAGCTCATGGGCAGGGATGTCTTTATACAAGACTACCAAAAGGACCGCCTCTTGGTTTTCCTTAACCCCGAGCACGACGTAGACCGCGCAGGTTACAATCTCAGGCAGGCTCAGATAGCCATAGGCTCAGGCGGGCTTTTTGGAAAAGGCCTCGGCAATGCTACGCAAAGTGGTCTGGGCTTCTTGCCCGAGGCACCAACTGACTTCATCTTTTGTGTGTTGGCCGAGGAGTTTGGCTTTGTAGGCTCTATGGCACTCATTCTTCTTTACGCCAGCTTGATGTTCTTGGTATTACGCGTGGCGTTTAACTCCTACGATTTCTTTGGCACTCTCATCATTACGGGAATCCTGAGCATGTGGATATTTCAGATTATGGAAAACATTGGTATGAATCTGGGTCTTATGCCCATTACAGGCATTCCTCTCCCCTTTATGAGCTATGGAACATCGTCCATGCTGGTCAATTTTATAGCGTTGGGCTTTATTCTCTCGGTTTGGGCACATCGCAATCCGGTAAAATCTAATGTCTCCCAGCCTGGGCGCAGGGTACAATAGAATGAGAAGCCAAACACCCCAGTTGCCGCACAACGATCGGAACAGCCGAAACACCCTGCTGCCTTGTGTGCTGGGCATAGCTGAAACACCCTGTCGCGTACAGCGCAGCCGAAACACCCTGTCGTCCTGTCGCATTCGGCGCAGCCGAATGTTGCAGGACCTACGAGAAGAATTGAGAAGAGCATGATACCTAAGATTCCTGTCAATATGAAGGCTTTGGCTAAGGCCGGTCAACTGTTTGAGGATGCATCCCAGGCCGAGACGCTCATAGAGGTTTTGGTGGACACGAGCGCCAGCGCTGGGCTTATTTCGCTTTGTCGCAAGGTGCTGACCATACAGCCAGGAGCGGCTCGGCTGACAGTCGTTGGTTTTTGTAGCGAAATGCCCCCGCTCAACAGGGAGGCAGACCTCAGCATCTTGGTGGCAGGCAGCTCGCCGCTTCTCAAAAGAATAATGGAGATAGCGCTTTGGTCGAGGCATGATTGCGTGGTGCTCTCAGAGAATGCTCCCGCGCTGGTGGCCACCGTGCCCGAAGAAGATGCCTTGGAGATAGCTAGAACTATTATCGAGGTTGATCTGGCCAATCCGCAAGAGATACTTGAAGACAGGCTTGCCAAGTGGTGTATCAATCGCCTGCCTCAGCTGCGCATAGCCTTGGCAACCGCCCTTCCATTCATGCGCTATCCGGTAAGCATGGATCTTACCCGGCAGACTGCATTTGAAAATACCGCTATTGCCGCCATCTTTTTCTTACCCGGCGCAGATTTGCCAATACTCACTTTGAACCAATGTAAATTGTTCTATCAAATAGCAGTTATACACCAGGTACCACTCTCACGAGAGCGCCTGGTAGAATTGGCAGCCGTCATAGCCTCTGCCTTTGGGATGCGAGGACTGACTCGCCTCGCCGTACGAAAGCTCTCGCCGGTGAGCTGGCTGGTGCGAGGCACTACTGCCTTTGGTGGCACGATGGCACTTGGGCGCCTTGCCTATGAGCTTTATAGTCGCGGTGGCGGCGTTGTAGAGCTGGCCAAGGGCGGCTTTAATCTTGGGTCTGCATCAGATGCAAAGCAAGAGCAAGCAGGGCAGTCTTGATTAATTCGCAGTCTCAAAGCCTCTGGCCGCACATAGAACCGCTTCTCCCTCGGGTCGAAAAGCCTTCTCGCTATATTGGCTCCGAATACTGTACGAGCAGCGCCCGCGCTCAGGCAGCCAGCGGCAACACCGGGGGCGGGGCTGACTGTCCGAGTAACAACTGGGCCGGCCTAGACGGGGGAGGCTCCCCCGTTATTGATGCGCATCCTCGGGGTCAGCTGACTACGCCCGTACCATCATCAGAGCACCTTGACGTGGCTCTCATCTATCCCGACATATATGACATTGGAGCTTCCAACCAGGCATTGGTAATTCTCTATGACCTGGCTTGCCGCTTGCCAGGCGTTGGTGCAGAGCGCGCCTTTTTGCCCTGGCTGGATATGGCTGCTGTTTTACGTGAGCGCGAACTGCCGCTTTGCAGCCTGGAAAGTGCAAGGCCGCTAAAGGACTTTGACCTTTTGGGCATCACCTTGCCTCATGAACTGGTTGCCACCAATCTGTGCGAACTTTTTGATCTTGCGCACATTCCTCTCCTTGCTACAGGGCGCGGAGAGGATCTGCCCCTGGTCATTGGCGGTGGCCCCGTTGCCAACAACCCAGCGCCATTGTCAGGCTTCTTTGATGCCTTTTGCATTGGAGAGGGAGAAGAAGCCTTTGCTGACGCACTTATGGCACTCGCCCGGGCCAAGCGGCTCAATAAGAGCCGTCCAGAGCGCTTGCGCATACTTGCCGACCTGCCAGGATTTTACGTTCCCAGCATCAAACAAGACAAGGTTCAGCGTCAGATTGTGCAGGCTTTTGCAAACTATCCGGTGGTCATTGACCCTATCTTGCCTTTTGTTGATGTGAGCCAAGATCGCTTTTCGGTTGAGATATTTCGCGGCTGCACCCGCGGTTGCAGATTTTGTGCAGCTGGCATGGTCGGTAGACCGGTTCGTGAGCGCTCTGCCGATGTCATCGTACAGGCGGTAACGCAGGGTCTGGCCACCACCGGGCTGTCCGAAGCCTCGCTTAACTCGCTTTCGAGCACCGATCACAGCCAGATAGCACAGGTGCTCAGACGTCTGGCACATCGATACCTTGGCAGCGACACTAAAATCAGTCTGCCTTCGCAGCGTATGGACTCCTTTGGGGTATCAATGGCTGCCCTGGTGTGCGGTTCACAAAAAAAAGGATCACTCACCTTTGCTCCTGAAGCGGGAACCCAGCGTCTGCGTGACGTTATCAACAAAAATATCACCGAAGATGATATTTTGGGTGCCATTTGCGCTGCCTACGAGGCAGGATGGCGCCGAACCAAGCTCTACTTCATGTTGGGGCTTCCTACCGAGACCGATGAAGACATCGAAGCTATAGTTGAGCTTGCCAACAAGGCTTATAACGCTGCCAAGGATGCCGTAGAAGACAACGAGCGCGCAAAAGTGCGCATGAGCATTTCCGCCGCAGTCTTTGTGCCCAAGGCGCATACTCCCTTCCAGTTTTGTGGACAGGTTCCTCAAGAAGAGCTGAATAGACGCGTGCACTTGCTCAAGTCAGCTCGCTTGCACAAGGGCATAGACTTACACTGGCACGATCCGTCTTCTTCTATGATAGAGGCGGTGTTTTCTCGCGGCGACGCTTCTCTTACCGCTTTAGGGATACAGGCATGGAAGCTGGGTGCTCGCTTTGATGCATGGAGTGAGCAATTTGACCTTGCAATATGGGAAGAAGCTGCAAGTGCCTTGGGTATGGATCTCGCCTCGCTTGCCGAGCGTTCTTTAGGGCTGGAAGAACCGCTGCCCTGGGACTTCATAACCGGTGGTGTAAGCAAGGAGTTCCTCGTGCGCGAATACCAACACTCGCTTGCCGCTGTGCTCACTCCCGACTGTACTCGTGCAACCTGTGGCTCCTGTGGTGTATGTAACGACGACGTTTTAACAGAAGTGGTGGCTTACCGTGGCTGAGTTTAGGTTGCGTATTGGTTTTGCTAAGACCGGTGCCGCGCTGTGGCTCTCGCACCTTGAGCTGGTGCGCGCCATGGAGCGCTGTGTGCGCAGATCTGGCCTGCCTTACGCTATTTCGCAAGGTTTTAATCCCCATATGAAACACTCTTTTAGCGCTGCGTTGCCGGTTGGCACTGCCTCACTGGGTGAGTATATGGACGTTGAATTGGTCAGTCTGGTAAAACCAGCTGAGGCTCTGATGGCGCTACGAGCGGTTGAGCACTACTGCCTGCCTATACACACAGCCGAATATGCACAAAAAGATGAAGCCTCGTTGCAAGTTGCCTTCAATAAAGCCAGCTACTGTATTGAGTTGGCTGACATGAAACATGACGAGTACGCCGACCTCCTTAAGCGGCTGCTTGCCCTTACAGAGATTACAGTCCTCAAAAAGGGAAAGCCCAAGACCTACGATCTTAATCACTATCTGGTTGACGCTTGGGCAAGTCCGGGCAACCACACAGCCCTCCACTTGAGCCTACTCAGCCGACCCGAAGGATCTCTCAGGCCAGAAGTTATTCTTCATGCAGCTGCAGACTCAGACTACGAAATAAGCATTACGTCCATAACACGCACAGCTCTTGAGCAAGCATAGTGGAAACTGCGGTATACTCAAAGTATGACCATCGATCTTTCTAGCTTAAATAGTCAACAGTACGAAGCTGCCACTACTACTGAGGGGCCGCTTCTTCTTTTGGCTGGAGCGGGCACAGGTAAGACCCGGGCGCTCACCTACCGTATTGCGCATATGATTGAAAACTGTGGGGTTGCTCCTTGGCAAATACTTGCCATCACCTTTACGAACAAGGCAGCCGCCGAGATGCGTGAGCGTCTTGCAGAGCTTTTGGGCACGACCCGCGGTATGTGGATTATGACCTTTCACGCGCTTTGTGTACGCATTTTGCGGAGGCATGGCGAGCTCCTTGGTTTTAGTGCTCATTTTACTATCTACGATGATGACGACTCCAAACGGCTGGTAAAAGAAATCATGGAAGAGCTGGACATTAGCCATAAGAACTATTCACTCAACTCTATCCGCGCTCGCATCTCAACAGCAAAAAATGAACTCGTTGATGCAGAGCAGTTTTTTCAAAGCGCCAAGATTCCTCGCGACAAGCAGGCAGCGCGCGTCTACCGAGAGCTCACGCGACGTCTCAAGCAGGCAGATGCCATGGATTTTGACGATTTATTACTGTACACATGGCAGCTTTTTAAGGATCACCCCACCGTGCTTGAGCAATACCAGGAGCAGTTCAGATATATCTCCATTGACGAGTACCAGGACACTAATCACGTCCAATACCAGATTGCAACCCTCCTTGCGGCAAAGTACCAAAACATCATGGTTGTGGGCGATGACGACCAATCAATCTACTCGTGGCGCGGTGCCGATATCCGCAATATCTTAGGGTTTGAGAATGATTATCCCAAGGCCAAGGTATTGCGCCTTGAACAAAACTATCGCTCTACCTCCTCAATTCTTGATGCGGCCAATCAGGTCATAGCCAATAACGAAAACCGTAAGCCCAAGCGTCTCTTTACCGAGGGAGAAAAGGGCGAGCCAATTCGCCTCTATTTGGCAAGTGACGAGAGAGACGAGGGGCGCTGGGTTGCTGGAGAGATTGAGCGTCTTCACAGAGCAGGGCATGGCTACAATGACTTTGCACTTTTTTATCGCACTAACGCCCAGTCGCGCATGCTGGAAGACATGCTGCTGCGTGCCGGGGTGCCCTATCGCATCTATGGAGGCACGCGCTTCTTTGATCGTGAGGAGATTCGAGACCTCATGGCCTACCTCAAGCTTATCGTAAATCCACTGGACGACATTGCAGCCAAGCGCATCATCAACAAGCCGCGCCGAGGCATAGGCCAAACAACAGTTACTCGCTTGGAGCAACGTGCGGCTGATGAGCAGTGCAGCTTTATGGATGCCGCAGAGCTGGCGCTTGCCGAGGAGACGCTTGCCAAAGCCGCACAAAAAAGTGTGAGCGAGTTTGTACAGCTCATCAAGGATATGCGATTGCTCGAGGGCGATCTACGCAATATAGTGGAAATAGTTGCCGAAAAGAGCGGGATAATGGACCATCTCGCCTCCTTGCCCTACGAAGAGGCCACTACTCGTCGCCAAAATGTACAGGAATTCTTTGGCGTTGCCTCGGAGTTTTCGTTAGGGCAAATGAACGAATCAAACAGTTTGCTGCCGGCAGACGAGTCTTTGAGTGCTGGGCAGCAAGAGCAGGCAGCAGCTCCCTTGATTGCCTTTATGGAGTGGCTTGCCCTCAGGAGCGATCTGGACACCATGGTAGAGGGAGAAGACTACATCAAGTTGATGACGGTACACTCAGCCAAGGGCCTGGAGTTCAAAGTAGTTTTCATAGCTGGTATGGAAGAGGGGGTATTTCCCCATATGATGAGCGTCAAAGAAGGGCGAGGGGTAGAAGAGGAGAGACGCTTGGCCTATGTGGCCATCACGCGAGCACGTCAATTGCTCTATCTCACCTGCGCAGTACAGCGCTCGCTCTATGGTACTTCATCGGCCAACCCAGTCTCGCGCTTTGCTACCGAAATACCCTCATCACTGCTCAAGCGCATAGGGCTGGGTTCGCAAGGCATGCGAGGCACCGGCTGGGAGAAACGCGGCAGTCGAGGTGGCATCTATGGCTCGGGCACTACCAGTCCTGTTGGCAGGGTCTTTGGTAGCGGCAGACGAGAAAGTCTCTCCGGCATCCAGGGCGTAGTTCAAGAAGTGCCAACAAAGGCTCAAAGAGAGGTCTTGGTCTTTACGGTAGGCGACCTGGTTGAGCACAAGGTATTTGGACGCGGCAGAGTCCTTTCTGTTGATAAGGACACTATTGAGGTACAATTTGATAAGAACAGTAAAACCCGTAAGCTGCTCATTGAGTTGGCACCCATCGTCAAGATCAAAGAATAAAAGGCGCCGGCAGCAATAGCCTAAAGCTCCTTGGGGAGAGAAAAAGACTATAACATGACAAACTATATAGCATATAACGATAAGGATCAGATACGTCGAGACGTAAGAAGTGTTGTATTAGGTGTGGCTGCCTTTATCCTGACCATGAGCCTTGTATCCGCGGTGGTGCTGGCCGTTGCCGTCGTCTTTGAAAACATGGGCGAATTAATGCAAGTGGTTGAAGAAATGGACGGCCCAATGAGCTTTGAAAGCTCGAGTCAATTAGCAGACTTTTCTATTGAGTCAATAGGTGATTATATTGGCCTTGCTTCCATTCTCGGCATGCTCTGCGGTCTACCCTGGCTTTTTTTGGTGCGTGGTAAAAAGTTCCTCACCTCTGATGTTACGCGAGTACACAGTAAGGTCAACATCCCTACGATTTCTTTTCTTTTTATTCTCATCTTAGGCGTTCAGTTTTTGATGGTACTTATACAAACGGGAGTTGAACCCCTCTTTGAGCAAACAGGCGGCTCGTTTACCGAGGCTCTCGAAGAGAGCACCGCGAGTCTGGTGAGCTGGCCTTGGGGCGTGCTGTATGTGGTTATCCTCGGGCCCATCTTTGAAGAGCTGGTGTTTAGGGGAGCTGTCATGCGCAGGCTCGAGCGTCACGGCGCTAACTTTGCCATCATTGTATCTTCCGTGCTTTTTGGGCTCTATCACATGATTTTGTTTCAGGCGATATTCGCATTTTTCATCGGTCTCATTCTTGCTTATGCGGCTGGCAGGTTCTCGCTTAAATGGGCGATACTTCTCCACATGCTCAATAACGGCTTGGCTGTTTTGCAGGTTCACTTTGCGTTGGATGAGACCTTTGCCCTCGTTGTGCTCATCTGTTACTTTGTTGCCTTTATTATTACCCTCGCAGTCCTCATAGCAAAGAAACGACTTATTACGGCTCAAAGAAGGGCAGGCGCGCCCCTTAATCCTCGAGTGTACGCCTATGCCTTTTCGAGCCCCTGGATAATTGCCTACCTTTTCATAACTACCCTCGTAGCCGTTCAGCTTCTCTTTATCTGACTCATGCTCATTTGCAGTGCCAGCTCCGTTACCAAGTCCTTTGGCCTCAGGGTGCTCTTTTCTGACGCTTCATTTACCATTCAATCCAATGAACGCATTGCCTTGGTTGGAGCCAATGGATCGGGCAAAACCACCCTACTCAATATCATATCTCAGCGCGATGCAATAGATTCGGGTACGCTGACGCTTGCCAAGGGTATGCATCTTGGTTATCTGGAGCAGGGCACCCTGGGAGCAGTGAGCGAGAAAACCGTTCTTGAGCAGGTACTCGGAGCCAAGCAGGAGCTACTGAACGTAAGGGCACGACTCACCGAGCTGGAAGAGGAATTGGCCTCTACCAGCCCCTCTGGGCCTACTGATGACAAGGCTTCCTCTCAAGAGGCCGAGCGGCATGAACAGCTGCTCAAGGAATACGGCAGACTCTCAGATAGCTTTGACAATGCAGGCGGTTGGCACATGGATGCTGATGCCCAAACCGTATTAGCCGGACTGGGCTTTAAGACGGCAGACGCAAGCCGCAGGGTGGATGAGTTTAGCGGTGGCTGGCAAATGCGCATTGCCCTGGCTCGCCTGCTTTTTGCACGCCCTGATTTGCTGCTCCTTGATGAGCCTACCAACCACCTCGATCTAGAGAGCGTACGCTGGCTTGAGTCTTTCTTGCGCAGTTACGAAGGCGCAGTAGTGGTAGTTAGCCACGATCGCGCCTTTATGGACGGCATGGTTACCCGCATCTGGAATATAGAAAACGAGCAGATCCACCTGTATCGAGGTAACTACAGTGCCTTTGAGTCAGCACGAGACAAAGAGCGCGAGCTGCGCCAGGCTGCCTACGAACGACAAAAAGAAGAGATTGCCCAGATGGAAGTGTTTATCAATCGCTTCAGGTATAAAGCTTCCAAGGCACGACAGGTGCAAGAGCGAGTCAAGAAGCTTGAGAAGCTCGAGCGCATTATTCCGCCGGAGGGCAAGCCTAAGATCAGCTTCAGGTTTAAGCAACCGCCGCGTACCGGGGATTTAGTCATTGAGCTCAAGGACATTGCCAAGGCTTACGGCAGCCTGGATGTCTACGGCGGAAAGCACCCGCTGCTCAACTTAAAGCTCTATAGAGGCGACCGTGTAGCCCTGGTTGGTCCAAACGGCGCTGGTAAGTCTACCATGCTTAAGATTTTAGCCGACGTGCTTACCTTTGAGTCCGGGCAGCGTGTGCTTGGTACCAAGGTTGCCTCAAGCTACTTTGCGCAGCATCAGGTAGAAGAGCTGCGGGCAAGCGCCACAGTGTTTGAAGAGCTCGACGGTGTGGCGCCTGGCTGGACCATAGGGGAGGTGCGCGGTCTTTTGGGCGCCTTTCTTTTTGTAGGAGACGATGTCAATAAGAAGGTCAGCGTGCTCTCGGGTGGAGAGAAGAGTCGACTCGCCCTGGCAAAAATGCTCGTGAGCCCTACGCCTTTGCTCTGCATGGACGAGCCCACTAATCACTTGGATATTTCTTCTGCCGATGTTCTTGAAGCGGCGCTCTTGGCATTTAGCGGCACCCTGGTTCTTATTACGCATGACCGTCACCTGATACGCAAGGTGGCAAACCGCATTATCGAGATTGACTCGGGTCGTGTGCGAGAATTCATTGGAGACTATGACTATTATCTTGGCAAGATAGAAGAAGAGGCTGTTGCCTCGCTGGGAGCTGATGAGAAGCCGAGCTACTACCAAGATGCTTCGCGCTTGGCACTTCCAGCAGACAAGCCCGTACGCAGCAAGAAGCACGCACACTCAGACAAGGTGAGCACCATGAGTGCCAGAGCAGCGCTTCCCTTGTCACCCTCAAGTGACAAGGGAAGCGCTGCTCTGTCGCACGTGCCACCACCCCTGGCATCCGCAGCTGGCCCCAAGACCAAGGAGCAAAAGCGACTCGAAGCTGAGGCTCGCACGCGCACCTATCAAAATCTCAAGGACGATCGAGCACGGCTTAAGGTGCTGGAGCCAGAGCTTGAGCAGGCACAGGAAGAATATGATCGCATCGTAGAGGCCATGGCAGATGAGGCGCTTTATAATGACAAGGAAAGCTTTACCGCGCTTATGGACAGGTATAATGAACTCAAGCGAACTATTCCCCGCTTAGAGGAGGAGTGGTACGAGATAACTGCACGTATAGAATTCGAATTGAATGGATAATTGATTTATGGATCCTGTGATAGTAAACGAAATATTTCATACGAAGGTTTTTGGCCTCATACCTCTTACGGGCATTATCATGCTCCTTTGTTTTGTTCCTGCCATCGTTGTGCATGAAGTTGCTCATGGCTATATGGCATGGAAGCTGGGTGATCCCACTGCAAAGAGCAGAGGAAGGCTCTCCCTTAACCCCCTTAAGCATATTGATCCCTTTGGTACGGTAATACTACCTATCTTTCTCGCTTTAATGGGAGGGCCAGTTTTTGGCTATGCAAAGCCGGTGCCCTATAATCCCAGCTACTTCAAGGATATCAGAAAAGGCGAGCTTCTTACCGGAATGGCTGGGCCTGCATCTAACCTGCTTATGGGAGGTGTGGCCGCGTTTGCATGCATAGCACTTGTTTTGACGGGCTTTCTTTCTGGAGCAGTTTCCACCTGGGTCATTTTGATAAGCTACTACTTTATCTTTATCAATTTCGTTTTGATGTTCTTCAATCTTCTTCCCATACCTCCGCTTGATGGATCAAGCATCATGGCTCCCTTCCTGTCTGACCGAGCACTCCAGAAGTACTACAGTGTGCAGCGCTACGCCCTGCCCTTTTTGCTCATCCTTCTTTTTGTGGTGCCCTGGCTTACGACGCAGCTTGGTTTTCCGTTTTCTCCTATTCAAGCTTACATTGGAGTTACGGCAGGCAATCTGGCAGGTTTATTCCTTGATGCTATTACCTCCATTGTCGGCTGATATTTGAGCAGTAAGAAAGGTTCCTCAATGACCAAGCAAGTGTTATTAACTGGAGACCGACCCTCGGGGCAGCTGCACCTGGGGCACTATGTGGGCTCGCTCAAAAACCGTTTAAGCCTACAAAACAGCGGTAACTACGACTGCTACGTGCTTATCGCAGACGTTCAAGCGCTCACCGATAACTTCTCCTCTCCCCAAAAGGTAGCGGAGTCGGTGCATGAGGTGGCCTTGGATTACCTTGCAGTGGGTCTTGACCCCACGCTCACCACAATAGCCATACAATCTCAGATACCCGCCATTGCCGAGCTCACCATCTTCTACCTTAACTTGGTATCGCTTGCTCGCGTGGAGCGAAACCCCACCGTCAAAGCCGAGCTGGCAACCAAGAACTTTGGTGAAGGTGTGCCCTGCGGCTTTGTGGTGTATCCTGTAAGCCAGGCGGCCGACATCACCTTTTGCAAGGCCAATGTGGTGCCTGTTGGAGTAGATCAGCTACCTATGCTCGAGCAAACCCGAGAGATTGTACGCAGCTTCAATAATTACTATGGCAACGTATTGGTGGAGCCCGAGGCCATGCTTGCCGCCGATGAGCTCAGCAGGCGACTGCCCGGTACTGATGGCAACGACAACAAGATGAGCAAGAGCCTCGGCAACGCAATCTATCTGGGAGATACCAAAGATGAACTGTGGCAAAAGGTTCGCAGTATGTTTACCGACCCGCTACATTTGCGCGTTGATGATCCGGGGCATATCGAAGGAAATACGGTCTTTACCTACCTGGATGTTTTTGCCTCTGATAAGGCTGAGGTCGCACGTTTGAAAGAGCATTATCAGCGTGGTGGCCTGGGAGACATGACAGTAAAGAAATATCTTTTTGAGGTGCTGGATGCAGAGCTTGCTCCTATTCGTGAACGTCGTATGGAGTACGCAAAAGACCCCGCCTATGTACGTCAGGTTTTAGAAGCTGGCACACTTGCTGCCAACGAAGTGGCTGGACGAACTCTAGAAGAGGTCAAGACTGCCATGAGGATAAACTATTTTATGGACGAATTGTGAAGAATTATTATTGGAGAGTAAGGGTTTCTGTGAGCGAGTAGATTGCCTTCAAAAAAGAGTTCGTGCTGAAAGGAGTGTATACCTGATACATGACTGAGGTACGGAGTCTATTTGAAAGGCAAGATGCCGCTCACAGGAAGCCGGAAGAGAGGGTTTCTGTGAGCGAGTAGATGGCCTTGAAAAAAGAGTACGTGCCGACAGGAGTGTATACCTGATACATGACTGAGGTACGGAGTCTATTTGAAAGGCAAGATGCCGCTCACAGGAAGCCGGAAGAGAAGGTAATGTCATACAATGTAAAAACAGCAGACTTCGAAGGCCCCTTTCAGTTGCTTTTGCATCTGGTAAGCCAGCGAAAGGTTGACATTGGCAATATCTCGATAACCGAGGTGGCAAGCCAGTACCTGGAGTATCTGGGAGACATGAAGAATCTCGACATGGATGTGGCCTCAGACTTTGTTGAGGTTGCTGCCAGCTTACTGGCAATCAAAGCTTCCTCTCTTTTGCCCAATGCCTCAGACTACGAATTTGACACCGATGAATTTGACGACATCGAACCTGAGCAAGCCAGAGAGATACTTATCTCACGCCTCGTGGCTTACAAACAGTTTAGGAATGCTGCTGCCGCTCTTTCTTCTCGCATGGAAAACGAGGGAAGAATGCATGCGCGTCATGCAGGGCTGGAGATGCCTTTTCTTTCGGTATTGCCAGACTATCTTGATGGAGTCAATCTCGAGAATTTGGCGCTCATCTGTGCTGGTTTGGCTGCAAGGCGCGAAGAGTTCCTCATGGAGGCACGGCATATTGCCGCACGACCCATACCGGTAGAAAGCTGCCTGGAAAACATCTGCGAGCGTCTCTCAAAAAAGAGGCGGATGACCTTTAGCGAGCTCTTGACCGACCGCCGAGACAGCGCAACGCTCATAGCAAGCTTTTTAGCCATGCTTGAGTTATTCCATAGAGGCATGATTGATGTTGAGCAACAAGAACTTGATGGAACCATAGTGCTGAGCTGGATAGACGAAGAGCACTGGGCTCCTGCTGTCCCTCTACCAGGCGAAGCAAGCCCGGTAGACGATTATTTGGAAAAAAAGAACTAGAGGAGTGATTGTGATGGCACAAGAGGACTTGTATGGAGTTCTGGAAGCCTTGTTATTTGTATCTGATGAGCCAGTGAGTGCAGCAGAACTGGCCAAGATTATAGAAGCACGCCCTTCTGAGGTAGACAGCGCTCTGGCCTTTTTGGCACACCGTTTTGCTGACGAGGAGAGAGGTATACAGCTGCGTGAGGTAGCAGGAGGATGGCGGTTGTATTCGCACCCAGCCTATCACGAAGTCATCGAACGTTACGTAGCATCTTGGGACACCCGCTCGCTCTCGCAGGCTGCCTTGGAAACCCTTGCAGTCATAGCCTATCATCAGCCGGTAACACGCTCAAATATCAATGCCATCCGTGGCGTAGGCTCCGAGGGAGTGGTTTCTTCGCTCGTAGAAAAGGGATTGGTGCGCGAGACAGGGCGTGCCTCTGCTCCAGGAAATGCCATTCTCTACGGCACCAGCCGCACCTTCTTAGAACGTTTTGGCCTCAAGAGCCTCGGCGATCTGCCCCCCTTGGAACAATTTGCCCCCGACGACTACACCAAGCAGGTCATTCGTGAGCGTCTTTCTGCCGCCGCTGGCAATACCTCTACACTTGAGCTCGATGCCAGTGCCGAGCAGATGTCCAGAGATACTCAAGACTATGACGACGATGATCGTGATGACTTTGATGAAAAGTACGACTCCGAATATGACGCTGAGCTCGAGCTTGCAAGAGAATTGAGCGAATCATAGAGCGTCTCTACCCTATGCGCCTTCAGAAGTTTTTAGCTCGCGGCGGAGCTGCTTCGCGCCGTGGATCAGAAGACCTGATGACTGCTGGCAGGGTTACGGTAAATGGAGCGGTGGTGAGGGAGCTTGGCAGCAAGGTTGACCCCTTGAAAGATGAGGTGCGCGTAGACAACAAGCTGGTGACCCTTGCAGATCAAAAAGACTACTTTATGATGCACAAACCTGCCGGATATCTCACTACGATGTTTGATCCGCAGGGGCGTCCTACTGTGTGCGATCTACTACCCAAAGAGCGTGCCGCCGGTCTCTTTCCCGTGGGCAGACTCGACTATGACACCACAGGCCTCCTGCTATTTATGACCGATGGCGAGCTGGCTCACCGTCTCTTGCATCCAAAAAATCACGTGGCAAAGCGATATCTGGTAACCGTGGATGGTGTTCTCACCAACGCAGATGTGATGCAATTAAGCGAGGGCATCGAGCTTCACGACGGTTTGACCAAGCCGGCAGTGGTTGAGATTCTGGGCGCTCCGCTGGGCAACGGTTCTGGCACCAATCATCTTAAGCAGTTCAAGAAACTCAATACCAACGAACGTATACAACTGGCTGCTGGCGAGCTGCCAGTTGTGACAACTGAGGCAAGTATCACGATATCTGAGGGCCGTAAGCGCCAGGTCAAGCGTATGTTTGCCTACGTAGGCCGCCCGGTAGTCAGTCTGCATCGCCAAGCCTTTGGTTCTGTTGTGCTGGGCGATCTTGCGCCAGGTGAATGTAGAAAGCTGACTACAGAAGAGGTTGCAGGTTTACAGAACGCAGTGCGGATGGAAGCTGTTTGAGCACCGTTGACTTGAGGGAGTATTGCAGCAGCACCTGCTGAGAGGGAGGGGAGCTGTGTCTTCAGTATCCAGTCAAGTTGAGACCTTCGAGTGTGCCTCTAAACATAGGGCCAGTTTTGCTGAATCTGGCAAAGTCATCGGGAAAGACTATCGAGCTTCGTTTGTGCAAGCGAGCTTCCTCGGCAGGTTCCAGGATTTCTGCAACAAACTGGCTGCAGAAGCGACGATACTTTCTCTTCCAATAAGGAAAACGCACCGCAGCCATCAAGACTCCAGGCACATCATACTTCCAGATCTTGCAGCTATCATGGAAGGAAGCCAAATGCTTTTTCATTTCGTCGTAGTCTTCTTGAGATACCGAGATCTTATACAAGGCGCACTTAACGTTTTTGCGCTTTTGACAGATTTTTTCGGGCTCTTCGATATGAAAGCCTCTTCGGGTAAAGCTGTAGAACTTACCCTTCTCATCGTCAAAACCTATCGAAGCATGCGAATAGTAGCCCCGAATCAAGAAGAGAATAAACAAAGAGAAATTGTCTGAATGCTTTGTGAGTAATACAAAAACATCCCGCGTGTCGCTCATCGACCGACCTCTCGTTATCAACACGACCGTGCACTCTTAAGAGTTTTTACAAACCTAACTGGTATATGCTAGCAGAAAACAGAAAAAACCGCCAATACGCGCCCAGTTTTGTTACCAGTTGCATGGGGTTGGTTCACTAGTCACACATCTGTCGTCCTGTCGCGTTTTGCGCAGACCTACTACAGGTCTGTCTATAATGCTAGCAGACCCTGCGGTCCTGTCCTGCAACATTCGAGCGCAGCTCGAATGTTGCACGAACCGCTCTTCGAGCGAACGCGACATGAGGTGTAGGATGAGTTGGACTGAACTGTTACATGGGTTGCCAGGGGGACGGTTACTTTTAGCGCTGCAAAAAAACTATAATTATTGAGCAGATATTACGGTTGTGCATGATTTCCAGGGAAAATAACCCTTAGATAGCCTGAATATGGCTATTCTAGTGTACTTAGGCACAAAAAATCGTGCACAACCGTCATTGTGGCACAAATTCTGGCTAAATAATGTAGAAGAGGCTTGAGCAGATACAGGTAACGGGGCAGGAGCATGTGACAAGACGGAAGTTATCAGTAGCACTCTTGCGGACTCCTCCCTTCTTTGAGGCAGGTGTAGACTTGCTCTACAGCAGCAAGTACATCGTCATGCAATGGGGCAAAGAATTCGGTATGAGAGGGTTGTATACCCAAGAAGACCACTTCTTTACAGCATGCTTTGAGTTCACTCAGTAGATAGGTGAGGGGAAGTGAGTGAGTAGTGATGAGGTAGTCAGTAAAGACCTCCTCCTCATGCAAAATGCGTACTGCGCCAGGCTCAAGTCCCATGTCTGCCGCATCTACCACAAGGAGGTAGTCCGGTGACTTTCTGCGAATGACTGCCAACTCGTCTTCGGGCGTCTGTCCTCCATCGATGACCTCCCACCCACTAGCGGGATCATCCATAAGCATCTTGGCAAGCAATGGCCCAGCTGCATCATCGCCTCTTAGCACGCTGCCAACAGTAAGAATCAAGGAGTTGCTACTCAAGGGCGCACCTCTCTCGCCATTAAGTACACCGTGCGAGAGCGCATGATACGATTGAGAGACTGAGCAAAGCTCAGCAGCCAGACAGCAGAGGATTGCCCTAAGTTTTGTAGTGCTACAAGCAGATAAGCCGCATGGTTTTTGTCTATCTGAATCTCCCCATGCCTCAGTATGCCTTCGAGCTTGTAGCGCGCTTGACTTCCCTCTGGCAGCATCTCGATCAGCTTGCGGTATTCATGCATTGGGCACCGGAACGCTTCACTCAAGCAGTCGATGACACCCGTGTGGTGCCCAACAGCTAAAGCGTAGTAGAGCACTTCTTGAGACTGCTCAGGAACTGCACGCTCGCTATCAACAAACTTGGTGCTCAATTGATAGAAGATTACCTCACCGCCGTCAGTAGAGCTACTGCTGCTCATAACAAGCTTCCATGCTGGCAGTAAGGGCACAAAGCTCAGTCTTGAGCTCGGTAAGCACCTCTCTCTTGCGCGGATCGCTCGCCTCAGAAATCAGGGCTTGTATGCTGATAAGAGCGTCCTCACCGCCAGACTCGAGAGCTGCCATGAACTCGTTGGACATGTCCTTGCCCGAGCGATAACCAGAGAGCACCCGTGCCTTGCGCTCGATAGCCGTTCTCACCTTATAGGGTATGGCCTCAAAAGGCAGGGGAGCAAGCTCGCCGGGCAGCTCCGCAGATGTGCTTCTCTGAAGCTTTTGTTCAAGCAAGCCTAATGCCATCGCAAAACCATAGATGGTTTGAGCAGGGGTGGGTGGGCAGCCGGGAACATAGACATCTACAGGAAAAAGCTGGTCAGTTCCACCCCACACACAATAGTTGTCGTGAAAGATGCCACCCGTGCAGCCGCAGGCTCCGTAAGACACAACGAGCTTGGGGTCGGGCGCACCCTGCCAGGCACGCAGTGCAGGCATGCGCATCGAGCGGGTGAGCGAGCCCGTATATATCAAGATGTCTGCGTGACGCGGGCTGGGTGTGTTTTTGATGCCAAAGCGCTCGGCGTCAAACACCGGAGTGATGGTTGAGAAGATTTCTATCTCGCAGCCATTGCAGCCTCCGCAGTCAATGCGATAGAGATAGACAGAGCGTTTGATGCTGTTTAAGAGGGCAGACTTGGCCTTGATGATGCTTTCATCAAGGGTAATCCTATCCAGCTTATATTGAAGGCGACTGGGGTATTCGTGATCTATTAACACAGCCACTCACCTTCCTCTTTGGATTGCTCCATTAAGCGTTGTACGTCGTACTTTTGCTTGCACTTGGGGCACACCTTGGCGTACTCCAACTTCTGGGCCGCGGTGTTTGTGTCTTTGCCTTGAGCCAGTATGCGCGCCACGTACGCAACCTGCTTGGCAGGAGCAAAGTGAGAGCCGCATTGTGTGCAGGCTTGCAGGTGGTAAACGCAGAGCTCTTCCATGTCTTCCTTGGTCATGACTGCCAGCTCAAATTCTGTACCCAGCCTGATGGCCTTGCTGGGACAGACCTCCTCGCAACGCCCACAAAACACGCATCTACCGTAGTTGATCGACCAGGTCTTGGTGCCCTCTCTCATATCAAGCGGTGTTTGAATGGCATTGGGAGGGCAGGCCACTGCGCAGGCAGAGCATACCATGCACTTGACATGATTATGCTCGGGCTTGCCTCGCACATCCTGTGGCCGCTCAAGCGGCGCAAAGGGATACTTGACGGTGGCGTTGCCGGTTCTGAGAACCTCTTTAATGGTTTTAAACACGTGCCTCTTCTTTCTTACATTTCAAACTAGATAATCACCGTGCTTTTTTCCAGCGGTGAGTGTTTGCGGTTGCGGCAGTAGCTCTCTAATTGCTGGCGACTCAACACTTGTTGCTTTTTGCTCTTAACATCAATAACAGCTACACGCTCGGCGCAGGAGTAGCAGGGGTCAATGCTACCCACTATCATGGCAGCGTCAGAGATGGTGTTGCCTCTGAACATATACCTGAGCGGCGGCCAGTTACTGTACGTAGAGGCTTTGGCTCTCCACCGGTAGCACTTTTGATTATCGCCGATCATAGACCAGTGAAGATCTTCTCCGCGGGGAGCCTCGGTGAGAGCCACCGCAAAGCGATGCGGCTCGTGCGACCAAGACTCATTTAAGATGGGGCCGCCCGGTGTATTTTCTAAAAGCTCTCCGATAATTGACAGGCTGTCCATGAATTCGTCAATCCGTACCAAGGTGCGTCCCTTGACATCGCAACTTTCTTGAGTAATGGGAGAGCGCTCAATGAACTTATAGCCATCATAGGGGTGCAACCAGCGCGCATCACGAGCAAAGCCGCTGCCTCTGATGGTGGGCCCCACCGGGCTGTAGTCGCGCGCCACCCCTTTATCGAGTATGCCAATGCCCTCGGTGCGTTTGAGGAAGTGTGGCGTGCTGAGCAGCTCGTCAACAAGATGCTTAACATCGGTGCGCAGCTCATCGAGACACTTGAGGGTTGCCAGCTTTTGCTCTGCCAGGATGTCGCGGCGCACTCCACCGATGAGGTTGAGTCCATAGGTCTTGCGTGCTCCGGTAAGCATCTCTGCCAGATCCATGGACTTCTCGCGCACCCTGAACATATGGTGGAAGCCTGTATCAAAACCGCTGAAGTGGCAGACCAAGCCTAAGTTGAGCAGGTGCGAGTGCAGCCGCTCGGTTTCTAAGATGATGCTCCTGATGTACTGAGCCCTGAGCGGCACCTCGATCTGCTGTGCCTTTTCGATGGTCTCAACGTAGGCAACGGAGTGGGCAAAGCCACAGATGCCGCAGATGCGCTCTGCTAAGAAGGGCACGGTATCGTAGTTCATGCGCGATTCAGCACACTTTTCCATGCCGCGGTGCACATAAAACATGCGATAGTCGGCATCGATGATGTCTTCGCCCTCCACAAACAACCTGAAGTGACCCGGCTCGTCTGAGGTAATATGCAAAGGCCCCATGGGCATGACAGTGGTGTCGTGCCCAGCCGTCTCATAAAGGAATTCGTAGTTTTCTACATCGGTTGTGGGTTCGGGGCGGTGTCGGTAGTCCATGGTATCCTTGCGAAGCGGATAGAGCCCTTCAGGCCAGTCGTCGGGCAAGACGAGGTTTCGCCTGTCGGTTATTCCGAGCGCCTTGAGTCCAAACATGTCCTGCACCTCGCGTTCGCCCCATATCACGGCGGGTACCCGCGAGCTGGCTGAGTAAAACTCGCAGCTGTCTGCCGGAACCTCAACGCGTACCGTGCAAAAGCAAGGGTCGGCTCCTTCCATAGAGAGTACGTAGTAAAGCGCATAGCGCCCATTCAGCGGTCGCTCATCATTGCCTACCAGTACCGAGAACCACCCATCGCGCTCGTAGTAGAGATGCTCAACGAGCTCGGGAGCCTGCTTGGGCGTGCTTTCTATCACGACCTGATTGTCAGCGCTCCACGATACCCCTCGTACCGCCTCAGGAAAGCGTTCCTTTGCTGACAACACATGAGTTTCACCGCTTCTTAACTCTTTATCATTCATCAAATAAGTCCTTAATGACAGGTGCCTCAAGCAACACATTGCCTTCTTCCTGCAACACTATAGCCGTTGCCGCCTCAATGCCTTTGAAGAGCTGTTGTGGCATGGCTACGCCAAACCAGAGTATCACGACCACCAAAAGAATCTGGGGAACCAGCGCAAATACCCCCACTTCTCCCTTGGCAGCATCTTCCGGCGCCTTGCTCAAGACCATTTTTGAAATGGCACGGAAGCAGGCGGCTATGACCACCGTCAAAACCAGGCCAAAGATGACCACCACTATGATGTTGCCAGAAACTACGGCCGCTATAATGGCAAGCACTTCCGACACAAAAAGCGCAAAGGGAGGAAAGCCCGCCAGCGACACAAAGCCAATGACCAGCAGCACAGCAGTAGCAGGCGCCACTTGCAGGACGCCTTTGATTTTGGAGAGCTCGCGCGTGCCGTACTTCATATCCAAATTGCCCGTAAGGCAAAAGAGCAAGGCTTTGATGAAGCCATGAAAGACACAGTGCAACAGAGCAGCTGCTATGCCCAAGGGGCCGCCAAAGCCCAAGCAGAGTGCCACGATACCGATGTTTTCGCAGCTGGAGTAGGCAAGCAGACGCTTGACATCATCTTGCATGAGCATGGCGAAGGCAGCAATGATCACGGAAACTATGCCAATAATCAGCATGATCATCTGAGGGAAGCCAGATCCCAAGGTCTCTACGGCAAGTGTATAGAAGCGCATGATGATAAGCACGGCGCACTTGAGCAGCACGCCAGAAAGCAGAGCCGAAACGGGGCTTGGAGCCTCTGAGTGCGCATCGGGCAGCCAGGTATGCAGGGGAAAGAGACCCGCCTTGGTGCCAAAGCCCACTACGGCAAAGACAAAAGCAATTTGCATGAGCAGGGGATCAAAGGGTGCACCGCTCCCTACCAACGAAGTCCAAAAGATAGCTTGGCTGGAGTCCGCTAGAGCGCTCGCGCCATTGGCGTACACCAAAAGCGTACCATAAAGCCCAAAGGCCACACCAACCGTGCAAATGATAAGGTACTTCCAGGCCGCCTCAAGCGAGAATCGATTGTTGTAGAGGGCCACCAAGAAGACGGTGGCCAGTGTGGTAGCCTCAATAGCCACCCACATCATGATTATGTTGTTGGAGAGGACTGCAACCAGCATCGTAAAGATAAAAAGGTTAAAGAAGAAATAGTAATGCTTGACTTGCCTGTTGCTCAGCGTGTCGTTGCCCACCTTGTGGCGCAGGTAGGGCAGCGAGTACCATCCGGCAAGCAAACCTACGGCACCTATCAAGAAGATAAACACGGCTCCGAGCGCATCAAGATAGAACCAAGAGCCCAGCGCCTGGACATTCTCGCCATTGAGCACCACTGTTATGGCAAGGTAGAGTGCTGAGACGCAAACAATGGTTAAAGAGAACGCATGCAGCACCTCGTACGCCCAATGCGGTAAGATCTTTGAGGGCAGCACCGCTGTTAACAGTGCCGCTGCAAAGGGAGTGGCCATGAGGGCAATGACGAGCAGAGTGCTTTCCAAGGTCATCTCCCTCCTAACCCCTGAGCTTTGTTATCTCGTTGGCATCAAGCGTGCCTATTGTGCGATACATACGTGTTGCCATGATGACCATGACTATGACAACGAGTACGGCATCAGTGGCTATACCGATTTCTACCAGCATGGGCGCCTCAGGCGCAAGCAGAGCAAGCGAGACATGTGAGCCATTTTCCATAAGGCAAAAGCCAAAGATCTGCTTGATAATCGAGCGCTGACTAATGATGCAGGTAATTCCGATGAAGAAGAGTGCGAGCGAAACTGCCAAGGCAGGCTTGACCTCAAGTGCCGTGGGCAGCGTAATGCCGCTCACCACCAAAACACAGAGCACCACAATGACCACTGTCAACGCCACAGTAACGGTAGGGGCAAGACGTGGCGGCATGTCTTCTTGCTGAGGCTTCATCTTTTTAAGAGCAAAGAGCAGTATCGCCGGCACCAAAATAACCTTGGTGATGAAGGCAGTGATGCTCCAGGTGTAAAGCCCGTGTGCACCAGATGCAGAGCCAAGCGTTATCAAGATGGCTACTAGCACCAAAGCCTGTGTGCCATAGATGTAGGCAGCTTTACGAGGACTCTTGGCCAAGATGAGCACCAGCGAAGTCAAAATGAGGAGGGTGCTCAAGATATTTACGATGATGTATCCGCTCATCACAACCACCTAACCTAACCATGCTGCAGCTATAAAGCTGGAGACAAATACCATGATTATTAAAAGCACCAAGGTAAAAGACATTGACTTGGGGAGGGGAGTAGCAGATGCAACGACTTCTGAGGGCTCTCCCGGCAGTACGGAGCCTATCCACTTGACAAACCAGGCAAAGCAAACGACGGTCTCAACGAGCGCCACTACAACGATAGTCATGAGGAGAAAGTCTCCTGCTGCTGCCTGAAAACTGCCAGAGAAAATAGCAAATTTACTGAAAAAGCCATTTAAAGGTGGCACGCCGGCAATAGCCAGTGCGCCTACCGCAAAGCCTACGCCCAACAAGGGCTGTTTCTTCAAAACTCCCTTAATGTGGGGCAACAGGCGTGTTCCTAACGTAAAGCTCAAGGCACCAGCCACTAAGAAGAAAAGCGTCTTGGCAAAGGCGTGATTGAATATATGCATGAGCGCGCCCTCAAAAGCGAGTGAACTGCCCAAGATGAAGAAGGCAAAACCTAAGAAAATGTATGACAACTGCGAGATGGTCGAGAAGGCCAAGAGGCGCTTGAGGTCGCGCTGAGGCAGATACATAAAAAAGCTGAAGAGCAGCGTTATAACGGCTGCAATGGCAGCAACCCAGCCTATAATCTCGGGAATGGCACCAGCTTCTGTGAGCACGCGAGCAAATACGGCGACCCCCGCTTTGACCATGGACGCGCCATGTAGGTAGGCAGATACCGGCGTGGGTGCCTCCATTGCCGATGGCAGCCACATATAAAAGGGCAGCTGAGCACTCTTGGCCCAGGCAGCAAAGAGCACGCACAGGAGCAGCACGGTCTTCCAGTGGTCATCAAGCAAGGCAATGGCACCTATGCCGAGGGAGCCGGTCTGAAAGAAGAGGATGCCAATGGCCAAAAAGAGGCCAAGTGTACCAACATGGGTGAGAATGAGCGCCTTGAGCGCAGCCCTGTTGGCCGTCTTGGTGCCGTAGTACCTGATAAGTGCCCAGGAGCAGGCACCCGTTATCTCAAAAAACACCAGTTGGCCTACCAGGGTAGAGCTATATACCAGCCCTGCCATAGCGCCGATGAAGAGCGTAAAGAACACATAGAAGCTCCTGCGAGGGGCATCGGCGTGCTCGCGGTTTTTGCTACTGAGGTAGCCTATCGAGTACACCGTAATGATGAGTCCAATGACCACAAAGCAGCTTGCCAGCATAACACTGATCTGGTCAAACACCAGACCTAGCACTTCGACTTTGCCAAGGCTTATAAGACCACTATGCACTCGCTCAGCCTCAATGCCCGCAAAGCCAATCCACACGAGAGCAGTTGCGAAAAAGGAGAGCGAGCCGGCTCCCAAAGAAAGCCACTTTGCTGCCGCCTGCTTACAGACTATGATGAGTATGGCAGCCACAAAAGGCACCACCACAGAGGCAATTGCAAAGCCTGCTATGTCAAAACCAAACAGCACTAATATCTCTTAATTCGTTGCACAAAATCCATGAGTATACTATAGCCAGTTACGAGGCTTGCAGCAGCGATAATTCAACGTTACTCCCCAGGCGGTAGGCGTTACTTGTCTGCTCCGCTGTATAAGGCATGAATACCGACCGTTACTCCCCAGGCGGTAGGCGTTGACTGGTCAGACTCTACTTCATTGCGAGCCTTGGCGAAGCAATCCAGTCAACGCTCAACAGTCTGGATTGCTTCGCTACGCTCGCAATGACAGTGAGTGTGACCTGTGACCGGTAGGTAACTGCAGAGTGCCACAGATACTACAAGTGCACTGTGTCAGCTAAAAGCAGCTTTATGGGTGAGGGTTTTCTTCGTTAGGCAAGGCGGGGTTATGTGGCACTACTTGCGGTAATGCCGCATAATCCTCGCGCAGCATAACGGGGAGAAGACCAGCCAGAAAGCCGCTTTTTAGCTTACACAGTGCACAAGCTCTCTTAATCTAGTTTTACGCAAAGTGTGACGCAGTGCAATTAGCTCGTATAGCTCATAGAGATTCGTGCTGTGATAGAGCGTGTCACAATTTCGGGGGGTTTTGCCAAAAAAAACAGCTTATGAACGATATTTTCCCTAAAAAACTAAGGATAAAGGAAATGCAGCCGCATTTCGGGGTCATTATTCCAAATATTCGTTCATAACCTGTATTTTTTGGCAAAATTTGAGTAGTTTCTGCCTTGCGTGAAATCAACTAAGTTAGCTGCCTTTGATTTACTGCCTCTGACAACACATCTGGCAACACATCAAATGATGCATGCTTATATTGCTGCATCTAGCTCTGCTAAATAGGGAGCGGTTAGCTCAGGGTTAACAGCCTTAAGCAATAAAAGTGCAGCGCGAAGACTGTCGTGAAAAATAAGCTCAGGCAGTGCGTTGTAGAACATAATAGGCGCAAACTCCTTAAACTGCTCCATGTTGCCCGCAATTATTGCAGCAATTATTTCTGGTGCAGACCAGTCTATGTTGCCGCCCTCCTCATTCATTCCCCAGATATGCCTGCGTATGGTTTCGGTGAAGAACAAAGGATTCGCTTGCGCGCGCTCCTTTGAAAGCATTACAAAGGCTTTGATAGCATTGGCATGCAATTGAGTGTCGGGAGCATAGGTTAGTTGCGTAAGCAAACGACGCACCGAGAAGGGATCTTCATCAAACAAGCTCAAGACTGAGCTATAGTCTTCCTCAAGTATCAAGTAATTGAAGTCATCTTTAGTAATCATCAGCACACACGCAGTTTACCGTTTCGGTGTCTCTTGTTTGTACTACTAGTCTGATCAACTTTACTCCAGGGTTGATAGCAATCCTTCATGCATGCTTGCAAGGCGTTACTACATGCACCAGAGAGATGAGCAAACTGTTTAAACTGTAACACATATTGCTGGGACGGTGCTGCCAACTCCCTTTATTAGACGAAGCGCAATTGAGCATATGCTAGAATACGGGCAGCTACAAAGAAAATGATCAGGCGGGTTGATTGAAAGGAATGGTCATGAGGCATTACAGGAAACTACTATCGATAGTGGGGGTAGCTACCTTAATCATGGCTTTAGCTTTGGCGGTGCCAGCATTTGCTGAAAGCCAAATGCCAGGAAAGGTGGGATTTAACTATTCGCAGCGGTTTCAGGTGTGTCCAATGAGCTCTGGAACAAACTACGTTGACGCAGATGGCGACGGTACATGCGGTGCTTTTGCTAATGGAGAGTGCGCTAGGCCTTTGAGCTGTCAGAATTCAGGTCAGGGCACGGCTCAAGAACAAGAACAAGGACAAGGGCAAGGACAAGGACTCGGACAAGGACAAGGACTCGGACAAGGACTCGGACAAGGACAAGGACAAGGACTCGGCTTGTGGCAAGGTTTATGTCAAGGCGCTTGGTACATTGATGCTAATAATGACGGTGTTTGTGACAATTACGGTAGCGGCCGTGGGGGGTCAAGGTGCCAGGGGGCACAAACTAGATAACCATTTGGGCAGAAGATGATATCTCCCTAATGACGCCTCGCAGCAGTTTTTGGGCGCTCTGGTGTTGGCTATTGTGTCATTCGCCGACTCAACCGACACTTTCGTGCTTGTACAAATCATAATAGAAACACTTAGGCAGACTATTTGAAGCGAGGAAAATTGTGAATGTGATTCTTGATAATGTGTATTGCGTTGGCACACTCAATCCTAATTTGCGCATATTTGACATAGAGATGTGCACCGAGCATGGCACTTCGTATAACTCCTACTTGGTGTGTGGAACAAATGAAACAGCAATCATTGATGCTAATCACGAAGCATTTGCGGGTGAATGGCTTGCTGGTATTGAGGGAGTGCTCAACGGCAAAGAGCCCTCATACCTTATTCTCAATCATACCGAGCCCGACCACAGCAGTTCTTTGGATGCCTGCCTTGCGCAATACCCCAGCATTACTGTTGTATGCAGTGCCTCTGCGGCAATCAACATTAAAAACATTACCAACAGGCAAGACCTTGCCATACAGGTGGTTAAGAATGGCGATTCGATAGACTTGGGTGGCTTGACCCTGGAGTTTTACAGTGCGCCCTTCCTGCACTGGCCAGACTCAATGTTTACTTGGCTTCCCGAGCATCAGATTGCCTTTACCTGCGATTTTTTGGGAACCCACTACTGTGAGCCACGAATCTTTGACCGCACGCTTTCGTATCACGATGCATTCATGACTTCTTTTGAAGCGTATTACCAGGCCATCATGAGCCCCTTTGCTCCCTGGGTGCGCAAAGGTCTTGCCATTCTTGATGACCTTGAGCCCAAGATAGTGGCAACAAGCCATGGCCCTGTTCTCACCAAAGGCTCCTCCCTTGAAAAGTGTATCGACCTTTATCGAGAGTGGTCTGTCGAGCAGCCAAGCAGTCCTGAGAGGATAGCACTCTTTTATTGCAGCGCCTATGGCTACACCCAAGCACTCGCAGAGCATATCGCCGTGGGCATTTCTACCGCCTTGCCAGAGGCCAAGGTATCTCTCTATGATTTGGTTGGGGCTAACCTGGCTCATTTGGGCACAGAGCTTAATAGATCCACTGCCTTTTTGATTGGCTCACCCACTGTTAACAAGGCAGCCCTGCCCACTGTGTGGAACTTGCTTGCTCATATAGATGCCATAAATATTGTCAAGCGCCCCGTGGCACTCTTTGGTTCATATGGTTGGAGTGGCGAGGCGCTCCCTCAGCTTGCTGCCCACCTCACTACCCTCAAAGCCAAGGTGTTTGACACGCAGCTGAGCGTTAGGTTTGCGCCTTCGGAAGCTGATTTGGCAGCCGCGGAGGAATTTGGCAAAGAGTTTGCCCTGAGCCTCTTAGCCTAACCATCGGCAATGCACACGCCAGGGGTTTAATAGCCTCGGGCTTTGAGGTCAGCAACCAGGGCAATGTAAAAGTCTACAATGTCGTTATGCTCAAGAGGAATGCCAGAAGGCCCTGCCTTTGCAGCAGAAGCTTCATGCTTCTGCGACTCAGAAGCATCAGGCGGCAGGTTAACGGTGTAGGGGTTTTGAGTTACATCAACAAGCCTCATATGCGACACACCACTGCCAACCAGAGCAGAAAACTCCCCTTGATAATGATCATATCCAGCTGAGCTCACTGCCACGAAGCCATCATTGGGACCTTCGAGAAGCGAGACAAAAGGATTGGTGAAAATGCTGATTGGGTCGCCCAGAGAATCGCGCACAGTGCCGGCAAATTGCTGACTATATACAGGCGAAATATTTGGCTGATCGGCATTAAACTGTTGCATATGTGTAGCAGTGAGGTATTTACAGGTGGTTATAACGTCGGGATTCTCATCTCCAGCTAATCGATAGAGATTGTTTGTTACAAAGGCAAAGGGGTAAAACAGTGGCCAGAAGGTGTAGAACAGCATTTCCAAGGTCAGCGAGCCATGATGCGGAGTGGCAATGGTGGTGAGAGATGCAATGGGCATATCGATTGAAAGATCTTCCTTCAAGAGCTCAATCAGGTAGCGCGAGTCCAAACCACCCTTTGAATGAGCGATAATATTGACCTTGGTGGCGCCACTTTCTTCAAGGATTACCGGCAGACGCTCCATGAGCTGCACGGCATTGTTAAGCGGCGTGCCCCAGGCATCGGCCTCTCCAAAGTAGACCTGCGCCCCTTGCTCGCGCAAGGCATCGGGAATGCGCCCCCAGATTCTGTTTGATTTTCCATCGCGCAAAGCTACTCCGTGTACAAACAAAAGGGGGTAGCGAGTTGCACAGCTTTGTCCTTTGCTCGTTGTTTGCTCTGTGTCCATCATTCAGTCCGTTCTTTTAGCGATTAGGTAGTCGTAGACCAGGGTACACCTGTTATCCAGCTATAACTCCCATTCGTATACGTATTCCATTTGGTTGTACTTTACCCCAAAAATCTCAAACTTGTAGGGGTACTCAACAGCGCGTTTCCATCCCAGGTGGTCATAAATCTGGTAATTGCAGCTGTCGTCGGTATCGAGGCAAATCAGAGAGCAGCCCTGAGACTTACACCAGGCAAGCCCACGCTCAAGTAACGCTTGGCCAATTTTGCGCCCGTGGTGGCTCGTATCAAGTAGCAGCAAGGTGACCTCACCGTCATAGGGAGCCACGCGGTGCTCTTTGACCAGCTCCCAATGCTTTCTGAATTCTTGTTCCAGCTTGCTCAGGTTCCGAGAGAGTTCGCTCCCAAAGGCCTTTCCTGCTTCAAGCGCCTCTGCAATGCGCGTCTCATGCTGTTGTTGGAGATGCGTAGCGAGGGTTTCTAGTCCGCGCACCCCCACAACACCCACTATCCTGTCTTCATCCTCATCTATGGCCACAATTGCATGAGTTGTCTCCATAAAGAGCAGGCTCGTGTCGATAACAGCCGCAAGCTTCTTGACCTCTTCAGACGAGATTTGAGTAAGCTCAGTAAACCAAACTTGATACACCAGCTCGACAACATCATCAAAATCTGCCTCAGTCATGTTCCTGTATAGCATGCTTTCTCCTTTGTCTGCCTCTCTTTTGCTCAATGACCCATAGACTATCACACATAGCTTAGTGGCAAAAGGCGTGAGGCATCTGGAGCAAGTTACTTGTGTAACTGCGGGTCACTGCTCACACTCTGTCCGTCATTGCGGCCTCCGAGCCGCAATCTTGCCAACATGAATTATTGATTCCGGGTCAAGCCAGGAATGACGATGTATAGACTGAGCTGTAAGAGCGACGGTAGCTTCCCGAGAGAGATTTCTCATCATGGCCATAGTTAATAGTAACGCTACCCGTAAAGGCAGAACTACACTCCCAGTATGCTCAAAACAAGTGCCATGGCAGCTATGCCTACGACTGCCCAGGTTTGGTGGCCGAGAAGGCTCAGGCGCACGCGAGCCACGACATTCTCGATAATCGTACAGACAAAGAAAAGTCCGGCCATTTTGAGCAGGTAGACTCCCAGGCCCAGTGCAAGTGCTGGCAAGGAGAGCTCCAAGGCACTGCCAAAGGGCACAAAGATGGCTACAAACCAGCTCAGTACGATGATCTGTTTCATAGACATGCTCATCTTGACCAGCGCAAGCGAAGGGCCCGAGTACTCGGAAAGAGGACCGTCTTGTAGCTCTTGCTCTGCCTCAGCAAGGTCAAAGGGCAGTTTGCCGAGCTCAATGTAGCAGGCGCAAGCAAAGGCAACGCCTGCAAGTGCTACTGCCACGGGAGTCTCAGTGGCAAACGAGCCTATGGCCATGCCCATTTCTCCCATATTGGTAGAGCCGGTGGCGAGGATGGTTACAAAGAGCGCGAGCATCATGGCAGGCTCTACTAAGACTCCGAGCAGGAGCTCGCGAATACCGCCTACTCCTGCATAAGACGAGCCTGAATCAATAGCTGCAAGTGCAAAGAAGAAGCGGGGCAATACCAGCAGGTATAACAGCAAAATGACATCGGCAAGCACGGTAACAGGAGAGAAGCGCGTTATCACCGGCACGCCCATAAAGATGAGCATCATGGTGCCAAAGAAGAGGGCAGGCATGAGTTTGTGTATGAAGCTCGAATCTCGGGTATGCAGGTCTTGACGCTTGAAGAGCTTGATGATGTCGTAGTAGTCTTGCAGGATAGGCGGGCCTTTGCGGGTTTGGAACTTGGCACGCATCCAGCGGGCACTGCCCGAAACGAGGGGGGCAGCCAGCAGGGCAAGCGCAGCCTGTAAGCAGGCAAGGAGGATGAGCATTAGAGCGCACCTCCTACTCCAACCAGGGCGGTTATGATGAGCAACACGATAAGCGCAAGAATAATGTAGGTGAGATAAACCCTCACGTTGCCACCCTCGATGGCCTGCGCCTTACGCCCCAGCCAGGTGGTAAAGTTGGTAACGGAGTCAACGAGGTAGCGATCGGGCAAAGGCTCGATTTTCTCAGCACTTTTCACGGTACTTTTGAAGAGGCGATGAAACGTGCTCTGCTGCGCAGCGAGGAAGGCCTGCACAACGTAAACAGGCTTCAAGAACATATGAGCCGGCGCAGCAAAGCTGGCGGCTATCATGGGCATTTCTGTGTTTGGCACATAACCACAGGCCCAGGGCTCCTTGGTTGAATCGGTGGCCTGCCTACCCCTGGCAAGCACAGCGCGCAACAGAAAGGGGAGTGCCACCAAAGCAACGATAAGTACTGCTACCAAAGGCGTAGAGATTGCTCCGCCCACGTCTGGGTTTACCAGGGTCATGCCCGCCGCCGCCTCTATGCCGGGTGCTATGAGCACCGAGGCAGCGATACCTTCTACAACCGGCACCACCCAAGGCGCGCCCACTCCCATACAAACGCAGCAGACTGCAAGAAGGACAAGGGGAAGCTTCATACTCAAGGGAACCTCGGTGGCCTTAAAGGCAGCCTCCGAGCGAGCGGTGCCCAAAAAGCTCACCCCAAAAGCCTTAACAAAGCAGAGCACTGCAAGTCCGCCGGTTATCGCAAGGGCAACTAAGGCAAAGGCTGCAACAGCCTTGATAATACCACTGCTTGCCAAGGCTGCGCTGATGAGCGACTGGAAGGTAAACCACTCAGATGCAAAGCCATTGAGTGGCGGCACGGCTGCTATGGCAAGCGATCCTATCAAGAAGCAAAAGGCTGTGAGGGGCATGGTGCGCACCAGGCCGCCCAGCTTGCCCATGTCTCTTGTGTGAGTACGGTGTATGACGGCTCCAGTACCCAAGAAGAGCAGGCCTTTAAAGAGCGCGTGATTGACGAGGTGGAAGAGGGCAGCAAGCAGTCCCAGGGTAGCAATGACGGGCATTTGAAGTGCCACGCCCACAAAGGTGATGCCCACTCCCATGAAGATAATGCCGATGTTTTCGACCGAGCAGTAGGCGAGCAAGCGTTTAATATCACTTTCTGCCAGGGCATAGGCAATGCCAAGCACCGCAGAACATGCTCCCATAATCAGCACGATGATGCCCCACCAAAGCTCAACACCAGACCCAGCCAGCAACTCGAGCCCCACCTTGAGGATACCAAAGATGCCAATCTTGATCATGGCGCCTGACATAAGAGCAGACACATGAGAGGGTGCCGCCGGATGCGCCTTGGGTAGCCAGGAATGCAGGGGTACCATACCCGCTTTGATGCCAAAGCCCAAGAAACAAAGTACAAAGACGAGGGAGGCAGCTGACTTACCAAAGTCTGTCTCTCTAAAGCTTGCAAAGTCAAAACTGCCAGTAAATGTTGACATAACAAAGAAGGCAATCATGATGAGGAAGAATCCCACATGAGCCATGATGAGGTAAAGAAAGCCCGCTTTGATTGATGCCTTCTTCTGATCAAAGATAACCAAGAAGTAGGAGGCAAGCGACATAATTTCAAAGAAGATAAGGAACCAAAACACGTTATCGGCTGCTACTACCAGGTTCATGGAGGCTATAAAGAGGTTCATGAAAAGCCCCAGCACGCCAATGCCCTTGCCTGTGTATTCCCTGAGGTAGCCAATGCCGTAAAGCCAGGCTACCAAGGCAAGCAGATTGATGACCACTATCAAAAGCCCTGAGAGGGGGTTAATGAGCAGGCTGAGTGAGGCAAAGGAAAAGGGTGTGGCAAAGCTGAGGGTATCAGGCAGTCCAAAGATGCCCAAGAAGCCAGCTCCCAGGGCGAGTAGCGCTGCAGAGGCACCAAAGAGCGTAGCGGTGAACTTGGCAGCAGTTTCAAAGCGTCTGAGTACGAGAGAGCTAAAAGCCCCTGCGAGCGAAAGCGCTATCGAAAAGAGCAGGAGTTCCATAGTCATTTTTTGCTCTCCTCGTTGCTCACCAGTCGAAGGGCGTTTGTCACGCAAAAGGCTACGCAACGAGGCGAGCCATTGGGCAGGTATGAGCAAAGATCGCACTTGACTGCGCAGGCGTACACACCTATCTCCCACTGGAGAATGGGGCTTGCAGAAGCGGGAAAGCTGGGGGTATAGTAGCCCACGCCAGCTACTCCGGTAGTTGGCGTGCCACCAACGTGCATGGCACCAAAGGGGCAGGCAATGGCACAGAGCTTGCAGCCTATGCAGCGCTTTTCGTCGACCCTCACGCAGCCCAAGTCATCGCTACTGATGGCATCAATGGGGCAGACCTTGAGGCAGGGAGCCTCAACGCAGTGATGGCAGGTAATGGCAGCAACAACCTCGCGCGTTTCAAAAAGAGTAATGCGAGGCTCGCCTTGCAGGCCAGCTCGCTTATGCCCCTCAGTGCACACGGCCATGCAGGTTCCGCAGGCTATGCACCGGCTTGGTTCTATGGAAACATGGCGACTCAAGCTGAGCCTCCAAAAGAGTTAAGGCCACTGTCTTTTTGCGCAGCAGTAGAGCCAAACTGTGCCGCCGCCTCACCAGCGAGCAGCTCTTTCATCTTCATATAGGACTCCATAGCATAGCGCTCTGCCCAGACCTGATCGTCAATGACCTCTATTTGACAGGCTGAGTATTTGTCTTCTGGCGTAGCAGCCTTGTCGTCCACCGCATGGATGGTCAGTTCGTTGCACTTGCCTATCCACCATTGGTAGGTCATATAGATGGTGCCCTCGTTTACTCGAGAATCAATCTCGGCGCGGGTAATTATTTTGCCACGACGAGAGAAGACCCAGATTAAGTCATCTTGCTTGATTCCTCGTCTGCCAGCATCAACAGGGTTAACGTGGGCATAGCCTGGCTCTTCGGCCAGCTTGGACAAAGCCCTGCAATTGCCGGTCATGGATCTGCACGAGTAATGTCCCACTTCGCGTACCGTGCAAAGGATGAGGGGGTACTGCTCGCAGGGCATCTCGGTAGGTTGCTCAAAGTCGCTTGCGTAAAGACGCGCTCGCCCATCGGGTTTGTTGAAGTTTCCGCCGAGGTGTAGGTCGGGAGTGCCAGGATGATCCAGGCTGGGGACGGGCCACTGAAGAGACCCAAGCCCCTCTAAGCGCTCGTAGCTTGCACCGTAGGCTCTCTCCCAAAGGGCGCGCATTTCGTTATCCCAGATTTCTTCGGTGTTTTGGTAGCTCATGGGGTGACCCATGCGCGTTGACAAGTCTTGGATGATGTCCCAGTCGTGCCTGCACTCGCCCTTGGGGGGCAGCGCAGCACTAAAACGTTGGAATCTCCGGTCGCTTGCACTAAAGGTGCCTTCATGTTCTCCCCAAGAGGTGGCAGGCAAGATGACATCTGCCGCAAGGCAAGTCTGTGTCATGAAGATGTCCTGGCAAATGAAGATGTCCAGTTGGCGCAGCTGGCGTTCCAGTTTGTTGGTATCCGGCTCGGTTTGCAGGGGGTCTTCGCCCATGTTGTAGAAGGCGTGCACCTTGCCTTCTTCAATCAAGCTGCCAATGTTAGAGACTTTGTAGCCTACATGGCCTGAGAGCTTTTCTACGGGCACGCTCCAGGCCTTTGCAAACTTCTCTCGTGCTTCTAAGCTGGTAATTGGTTGATAGCCAGGGAAGATATGTGGCAGGCAGCCCGTATCGCACGAGCCCTGCACGTTGTTCTGCCCGCGTACGGGGGCAACACCCGAGTTAGGCTTACCAATCTGTCCAGATATGCAGGCGATGGCTGCAATGGCGTGCACCGACTCTACGTTTTGCTTTTGTTGGGTAACGCCCATACCCCAGCAAAGCACCGCTGAGGGCTTAGCCGTTGCATACATACGAGCAGCCTCGCGCATCAGCTGGGGCGCAATGCCCGTAACGGCCTCGGTACGCTCAGGGGTGTACTGCTCAACAATCTTCCACCAGTCGTCAAAGCCAACCGTGTGATTGTCGATGAACTGTTGGTCATGGAGACCCTCGGTGACAATGGCATTTGCAAAAGTATTGAGAAAGGCAAGATTGGTGCCGTTGTTAAGCGGCAGGTAGATGTTGGCAATGCGCGCAGTTTCGATGAAACGCGGATCACCCACGATAATCCTGGCTCCCTTCTCTTTGGCTTTGACGATGCGTCTGGCCACTACAGGATGCGAGGTATTGGGGTTATAACCAAACAGGAAGAGGCACCCGGCATCTTCTAAGCCAGGTATACTACAACTCATTGCCCCTTCTCCTAACGTGTTCATCAGACCGACGACAGAAGGAGCGTGTCAAGTGCGGGCACAGTTATCTATGTTGTTTGTTCCTATACAAGCACGGGTAAAACGCTGCATAATGAGATTGGCTTCATTGCCAGGGCCGCGTGAAGAGCCCGTGGTCATGACTGCATCAGGCCCATGCTTGTCAATGATGGCAAGCAGCTTTTCTGCTACGAAGTTAAGCGCATTATCCCAGCTTACCCGCTGCAAGGGAGCCCCTTTGACAGGACGGAGCATGGGGTGATAGAGCCGTGGCGTAAGGATCTTCGTATCGTTAAGAAAGTCGTAGCCACAAAGACCCTTGAGGCAAAGGTTACCCTCATTGGTATGCCCGTCCAGTGGCTCAACGCCTACCACCACGCCGTTGTCTACGAGCAGGTTAAGCTTACACCCTGTTCCGCAATAGGGACACACCGCCATATGCTTTTGCACTCATGCCTCCTTTTATGATTTCGCCGCAGCTGCTAAACTGGTAAATCAGGTACATTTATTTCGTGAGTATACTATAGCCAGAAATACGCTTGCCAAGGCTACCATTTTCCAGATACTTGCCCAAAGGCAAAGAAGGCACAGTCTGTGCGCTGACTTGAGGGATTCCTTTATTAGGTAGCGCGCTGCACCTCGGCGCCAAAGGGCATTAAGGCAAGCTTGGCGAGCTTAAAGCACTGCATGCCAAAGGGGATGCCGACAATGGTGATACAAAAAACGCAACCCACAATGAGAGCCTCAAGCGCAAGGATTGCGCCACCAAAGATAACCCAAAGAATGTTAAGGATTAATGAGGGAGCACCTCCGCCATACTCAACCTCTTTTTTGAAGGGAAAAAATGCCAGTCCAGCCATCTTAAAGCACTGCTTGCCAACGGGGATTCCGATGATGGTGATGCACCACAGCGCACCAACTATTATCCAGCTGAGCCCCATTGGCAGTCCGCCAAATATAAACCAGAGAATGTTTCCAAGTGTGCGCATACTAAAACCTTTCTCGCTTGTTACAGGGGATTCCACGCCCGTTGTTGTTTGCAGATCCTCTATGCAGCACGCTTCTTTTGAAGCGCTTAGCGCTCTATTACCTCAACCGAGCTGCCTTCGAGGCGAAGCGTAAGTTTGCCCTCAAGCAGCTTAAGCAGCTCTGCACCTACCAGCTTGTAGCGCCAGCCAGTAAGTATTCTCAGACCCTCGCGCTCTCCATTTGCCAGGCGAATCAGTTCATCTTTATTGACAAGCATGGAGGCAGTTACCTGGTTATCACGAGAACGCTGATTAACCAGCGTGCGCAACAGATCGTTGGCTGCAGCGTTGCTTTGAGCCCTAAAGGAGGGCTGATTGCGCTTGGGCAGCCGCTCTGGGGGCATTTCCAGGCCACGCAAAACAGCAGAAAGTATTTCGTTGCCCCAGTGGCTGCCGAGCTGGCTCTCGGCTCCTCTCAGGCTAAATAACTCGTCAAGACAAAGGGGCGAGAGCCGGGCAATCTCAAGAACAAGTTCGTCGGATAAGATGCGCTTTCTTGGTAGGTCACGACTTTTAGCAATAGTGTCTCGGGCGGCCGCCACCTCTACGAGCACTCCAAGCTGAGCAGAGCTGAGGGACGAAGAATGCTTTATCTTGCGCCAGGATTGCTCAGGGTGCACTTGATAACGCTTTGTGTCTCCCAGTGCGGCAAAATCCTCCTCGAGCCACTCCAAGCGCCCAAGCTGCTCCAGCTGGTCATACATGCTCGAATAAATTCGTGGTAGATAGCGCACGTCGTCAAGCGCATATTCGATTTGCGAGTGGGCAAGAGGGCGCGAGTTCCAGTTGCTGAGAGAGACCGTTTTGGCAAGCCGGACCTTTGAAAACTCCCTTACCAGCGTACGAAGAGAAGACTGCTGAGGCATACCCAAGAGCTCAGCTGCCAGTTGTATGTCAAAAAGTGGCTGTGGAATCAAGGAGAGGTGATGATATATGATTTCTATGTCTTGCTCGGCGGCATGAAACACTTTGATGATGCGCTCAGAAAGAAACAGATCTTTGAGGGGAGAGAGATTGGTGAGCGCCAAAGGGTCAACGATGACAGATCGTTTGGGAGTAGCCAATTGCACAAGGCAAAGCTGCGGAAAGAAGGAACGCTCGCGAATAAATTCGGTATCCACGGCCAGTACAGTAGCTAAACTGGCCTCCTCAACAAACGACAAAAGCTTTGCGGGGGTATCGAGATAATCTTGCACTGCGTCATCTTTCTATATCTAGTAAAGCTTGAGCAATCTCTGCACTGCTCATTCCAGGCTTTTGCAGCTCGGCAGACTGATCTCCTTTCTCAGAGTTTGGAGACCCTTGGTCTGCATGAGCTTCATAGATCCACGTCTTTGCATCTGCGATTAACGGCAGATCTTCGTGTTGATGCACGATAGCTTCAGCTCGCTGCACCTTTCCATTATGACTTATTGACGACAGCAATGCATCACCAGTTAGTAAATCGCTACTTGCCTTGGGTGTTATCTGATGTAATTCGCCTGGAAGAACCCGGGGGTTATGGTAGCTGGTGTGCACGCGTCCCGATGTGCTAATGGCAGATGCAGGACACCAGTGTACACAGGCGAGGCAGGCTTCGCACTTATTGGAGCGAATGGGCGCCACGGGCACAGAGCCCTCCAAGTTCAACTGAATGTTTTGTGCAGGGCACACCAAGACGCAGATACCGCAACCATTACAACGCTTATGAATGCGAAAAAGGATATGCTTCCTGCGAAACTCAGCAAAGTGACGCACAGCCCAGGCAAGAAGCTTGTTAGCGCGAGGAAAGTAATTTTCTTGACGATACGAAATTGCTGTGGCTATCACTTCAAGTTGTCGCTCCATCTCATCCAGGCGTTTGCAGATGGTTGCCTGCGAAGGGCTCACCAGTCCAACGTTTCCCATCATACGTACATTGGCTGTGTAGTTGAGAGCAGCGCCTCTGGAAACGAGTAGTTCGTCTATATCCCAAAACTCATTGGATCCAAAGAGCGAGTAGTTAGAAACTGCAAAGTAGTAGCAGTCTGGATTGATAGGCATAGACTGAATAAAACCGCGTAGCATTTCGGGGATGGTGGCTCGTTGAACCGGAAAAACAAAACCAAGCACCTCTGCTCCGCGAGCGGCAATATAAGGGTCTTTATTGACCAGTGAGCCGGGTATCGAGACCGGGTCGCCAACACCTAGCTCCTTGGCTAGATGGTTGGCAACAACAAGGCTGTTACCAGTGGCACTAAAGTAGTATATGGCAGTCTTACTCATAGACTCAAACCAAGCGATGCTCTCTCGATTATCCTGCATTGGCCATTAACGAGGTGACACTAGTACCGACGCAACCGGTAGACGTAACTTGTGGACGTAACCTGTGAAGCAAGGGCGAGGCTTGTGCCCTAGCCAAGACCACGGTACCCGATGTATCGGTTGTCATTTGGGTACATCTGCGCCAGGCGGTGTGTGCGCAATCGTAAGCGGTACGCACAAGGAGACAAAAACCAAAGACAAAGGGCAAAATGTTGGCAAAAGAGATACCTTGATAGATAATGGACTCCAGCCAAACTTTTGTAATAAGAGTAAAGGGAGTTCCGGTGCATAATGAGCCACTATGAGTCAAGCAAAAAAATCAGCGCAGAAGAAGCTACCAATACCATCTTAGGCTTTGCCAAGGCGCTTGAGCCCGAGCGCGTTCCTATGCTACAGGCAAGGGGAAGGGTACTGGCCAAAGATATCGCAAGCGATATTGACATTGCCCCCTTTGATAACTCAGCGATGGATGGCTATGCTCTTTTGGCATCTGACACTGCCAATGCCAGTCCTGAGCACCCCGTGAGCCTGAGAGTCGTGGGAGCAATAGGAGCCGGCAGTGTTTTTAGCGGCACGTTGCAAGGGGGGCAGGCCGTGCGTATTATGACTGGCGCTATGCTGCCTGCTGGAGCGGATGCGGTGGTGATGATAGAGCATGTTGAGCTCGTTGATGCGTCTCTCCAAAAGCCAGAGGGTGTTCAAATCATATTGACCAAGAGGGCTGAGTCGGGCTTGAATGTGCGGCTCAAAGGCGAAGAAGTTTGTTGCGGAGAAGTGCTGCTTGGGGCAGGCACTGTGCTCACTGCTGCCGGTATAGGACTCTTGGCAGCCACCGGCAATACGCACGTAGAGCTCATCAGACGTCCGCGCGTAGCCATACTTTCAACAGGCAGCGAGCTGGTGGATCCAGGCGAGCTTCCCGAGCCAGGAAAAATACGCAATTCTAACTGCTTTTCGCTTTCTGCGGCGGTGAGTGCCGCCGGGGGAGAGCCCCATATCTTAGGTATTATCAAAGACGACAAGGACGAGATTTGCGCGGCAGTGCAAAAGGCTGTGGCAGCACACGATATGGTGCTTATTAGCGGCGGCGCTGCCGGCGGCGATTATGACTACGGCTATCAGGTCTTAAGTGAGCTTGGTACGGTGCACTTTCGTAAGATCAACATGCGTCCTGGCAAGGCACAGACTTTCAGCATTATTGACGACACCATTGTTGTAGGGCTTGCAGGAAACCCTGCAGCCGCCCTGGTAGGCTTTGAGGTATTACTGCGTCCGGCTCTGCGCTTTATGCAGGGCTATAAAAAGATCAAGCGGCCAATAACGAAAGCGCGTCTTGCGGCCGATACCTTCAAGCCGGACTCCCGGCGATTTTATATCAGAGCTCGCGTTGAGTACGACAAAGAAACAGGCGAGCATGTGGTTGCGCCCGAGCAACACCAATCCTCCGCCTTGCTCGGTGCCATGCAAAACGCTAACTGCCTGGTAGTGTTACAAGAAGGGCTCACCGGCAGTCTTAAGAACGAACTCGTTACCTGCCTCAGGCTCGACATTGACGAAGGCGTGGTAATCTAGTACCAGCTAAAAGGGAGCACCCAAGTGTCTTTTGACCAACATGGCAGAACCATAGACTACCTGCGTATTTCGGTTACCGATCGATGTAATCTGCGCTGCCTGTACTGCATGCCAGAAGAGGGTGTGCCATCCAAATCTCACGACTCCATGCTCAGCCTCGAAGAGATTGCCAGCTTTGCCAGGATAGCAGCAGGCGAGGGATTTAAGCGTATCAGGCTCACGGGCGGGGAGCCACTGGTGCGCTTGGGAATAGAAGAGCTGGTGACCAAGCTGAGAGCAATACCGGGCGTAGAGTCCATTGCAATGACCACCAATGGGATACTTCTTCCCAAGATGGCCAAAAAACTCAAGGAGGCGGGTCTCAGTCGAGTCAATATCTCTCTTGACACACTCGACCCAGACCAGTATCACCACATTACACGCTGGGGAAACATCAAAGAAGTGCATAGAGGTATAGACACTGCGCTCGAGCTTGGCTTTAGGCCTGTCAAGATCAATGTTGTAGTTGTGAGAAGTCTTGACCAAGATCTCCTGGCCTTTGTTCGTATGAGCTTGGACAGACCGCTGCATGTGAGATTCATCGAGTATATGCCTGTGGGAGGCTCGTTGGGCAACGAAGGCCTTGGTTGGACAAAGGAAGATACAATTCCCAACGAAGAGCTCATCGCTCTCATCAATCAAAAGACGCAAGAGGGTGGACTTGGTGCTCTGGAGCCCTTGTCTCAGCAAAGTGAGACTCCTACCGGGTGGGGTCCAGCGCGGTATTACCAACTCAAGGGAGCTAAGGGCACCGTTGGGTTTATCTCGGCCTTAAGCAGGCACTTCTGTAGCGAATGCAATCGCATGCGCCTGACGGTGGACGGGCAGCTTTTGCCCTGCCTCTTCAGTAATACGAGCTACGATGTCAAAGCCGCCTTGCGCAGCCAAGACCTCGATGCGGTGGGTCAGGTTTTGCGCAAGGCGCTCGCCAGCAAACCAAGCGAGCACCACCATAAAGTTGGCACAGAGCACTACATGAGCCAAATAGGAGGCTAACAGTTGGGAGAGAATATGAACGAACTGACACACATAAATTCTAAGGGTGAGGCTCGCATGGTGGACGTAGGTCAAAAAGATGAAACCAGTCGCCAAGCTATTGCCGAGGGCTTCATTTGTATGCAGCCTAAGACCCTTGCCATGATTGTGGAGGGCAGTGCGGCAAAGGGTGATGTGCTTGCCTGCGCCCGTATTGCTGCAATCATGGGCTCAAAACGCACCGCTGATCTTATCCCCATGTGCCACCCTCTCAATATCACTCAAAGCAGCGTAGAGCTTACTCCCTATGCTCCCTCAGAGCACCCCGATGGTCTCGTGGGTATACACGTTGAAGCTACCCTGGGTGTAAGTGGCAAGACAGGAATCGAGATGGAAGCGCTTACTGCGGTGAGTGTGGCCTGCCTCACCATCTATGATATGTGCAAGGCGGTTGACAGGGGCATGGAGATAGGCACTATTAGGCTCACCCATAAAGAAGGTGGAAAATCCGGCACCTGGAGTAGAGGAGGCTAGCTGTATGAAACTCTCTATAGCTATTATTACCTGCTCTTCTACCCGCAAACTTGCTGATGATACCGCGGGGGCTGCGCTTGCCCAGCGCATCAAAGCGCAAGGTTGGACGGTTGGTGCCCACATCGTTGTTCCCGATAAGCGTGATAGGATCTCGCAGGCAATCGTAGACGCCTCTGGAAAAAGCAATATTGTGCTTACCTGCGGGGGGAGCGGACTCTCGCTGAGCGATGTTACCCCCGAGGCCACTGCCGATGTGTGCGAGCGCAACGTACCCGGCATAGTTGAGGCCATGCGAGCAGCCAGCATGGAAAAGACGCGCAGAGCCATGCTCTCTCGCGCTGTTTGCATGCAACGCGGCTCCACCCTGGTGGTAAACCTCCCCGGCAGCCTCAAAGCTGCCACCGAATGCTTTGATGCAATTTATGACCAGTTTGAACATGCCGTAGAGATGACCTCCGACCTCGGCCACTAGCAATCTTCATCGTGACAAGTTAATCATCCCATGCGCCTGTGACACCCAGGCGAGGGATTGAAGTGTGCTCAAAAACCGTCACTGCTCACACTCTGTCCGTCATTGCGGCCTCCGAGCCGCAATCTTACCAACATGAATTATTGATTCCGGGTCAAGCCCGGAATGGCGATGGATAGATTGAAGTGTGCTCAAAAACTGTGCTAGGTGGAAAAAAAGGGTATAGAGTGTTGATTTGTGGAAGAGAGTGGTATAGAATTGTAAGCCACAAGCTGCTCAGGAAGCAATAACTACAACCAGGAGACGAATACGTGGCAGGACTCAAAGGCAGATATGAAGGTAAGGTTGATGCCAAGGGTCGTGTGTCTATTCCCTCTAAATGCCGCAAATTGCTTCCCGGGCAGCTTGTAGTTGCCAAGCATCCCAACAAGGACTTGCCGGCACTCGTAGTATACCTGGAACAAGGCTACGATGCATGGTTTGACAAGCTTTTGGAGTCTAAGGGAGGGGAGCGTGCCAACGACGCACTGCAAGACGAGCTTATCGACGAATTCTACTCGGATGCACAAGATGCGATGCCCGATGACCTGGGGCGTATCACCATCCCGCTCTTTTTGCGTGAGTATGCTGGCATTAAGCAAGACGTGGTAATCACTGGTGCTCGAGATCACTTGATTATTCGCACACCAGAGACTCTTGCGCAATATCGCGAGCGTTTTGCAGGCAACATGGTGTACGACAAACCCGCCACAGTCCAAGAAGGCTGAGGCGCACCTTGACAGGTGAATATTGGCATATTCCGGTCATGCTGGAGGAGAGCAGAAGTGCGCTCGACTTAGACGCCGGTCAGGTGTTTTGCGACTGCACTCTTGGTGGAGCAGGACACGCCCTGGCCATTGCGCAAGACATAGCACCAGGCGGTCTTCTTATAGGCATTGACCAAGACGATTCCTCCATAGCTCAGGCGCACTTGAGGGTCTCACAAACGCAGCTTCAAATACACTACGAGATCCTCAAGGGCAATTTTAGGCACTTGGATGAGCTTCTTACCGGGGCGCGCATACCGGGCATAGATGGAATACTCTTTGACTTAGGTGTTTCCTCACCACAAATTGATCAACCCAGCAGGGGCTTTTCTTACGCGCAAGACGCCCCTCTTGATATGAGGATGGATCCGGGCAAACAAACTATAACCGCAGCAGAGATCATCAATACATTAAACGCTAACGATCTCACCCGGATCCTCCGAACCTATGGAGAAGAACAGTGGGCCTCGCGCATTGCAGCCCTCGTTGTGAGGAGCCGTCAAGTACAAGCTATCACTACTACTCAGCAATTTGCCGAGCTCATAAAAGAGGCAATTCCAGCCAGCCAGCGTCGCACGGGGGGTAATCCCGCCAAACGCAGTTTTCAAGCACTGCGCATAGCAGTAAATGAGGAGCTTTCTGCCCTCAAAGAGGGCATTGACTCGGCCATCAGGTGGCTTAATCCTGGCGGAAGAATAGTGGTCATCAGTTATCACTCTCTCGAAGATCGCATAGTCAAGCAAGCCTTTGCGGAGGCTGCCCGCAGTTGCCTATGCCCTGCCGAGCAACCAGTATGCACCTGTAATCATCAGCCAATACTCACCCATATCAGCAAGAAGGCTCTGGAGCCTTCGTGCGAAGAAAGAGCGGTAAACCCACGAAGCAAGAGCGCCAAGCTTCGTTTTGCAACCAAGGCAAAAGAGGGTAAAGAATTGTAGCTGAGAGCTTAGAGCCACAGTTAAGAACAGTAGTGAGGGTCAGGAGCCAAAGAAGTTTGAGGAAAGAGCTTAAGAGAGGCAAGAAAGCCTCATAGGGCAGCACGAAGTAATAATACTCGGTAAAGAGCAAGGGCAAGAGCAGAAAGAAAATGAGTCGTAGTAATCTAGCATATCGCCAAAACGCGCAAAGGCAGAGCTATCGAGCCGAGCCTATGCCTGTGCCGCGACCACAGTTACGTACCATAGAAGGCCAGGGCAGGGGAGTTAAGCCACGCAAGCAGCAAGCTCCCTGGGTACGCACTGCAGTGGTCATGAGTGCTGTGGTGTGCATAGCGCTTGCCACTGCCTCGGTGGCTCGGGTTACGATTACCAATGCCACGGTGCAGATGATGCAGTCTGCCGAACAAACAAGCGCAGCTATCAATTATGCTCGCATGGGCGGCGTAGGGCTCGAGGTAGATCTTTCTTTGGCCAGCAATCCCACGAGGATACAAGACAGAGCTGCCGACTTTGGGGTATATCCTACCAGCAGGGTTAACACAATTTCTGCACTTAATGGTTTTTCTCAAGACACTATGGAGCAAATGGACGCGGCGGCTCAAGAAGCCAGAGCTCTTGAGCTACAGGTGCTTCTTGAGCATCAAGAGCCGCCATCTCAACCAGCGGCACCTAAAGAGCAAGGCGATGCGCTTAAGCCAGCGGCTACCATAGGCATTCTGCAAGCTGCGCCGAGCACAACATAGGTATTTGCATGGCTGCTCGCAATCACAACGCTACTCGAAGCCAGTCACCAGGTGCTCTACAGGCGTTAGGGCAGGTGTTTTCGGGACGCGATGGCATCATTTTGTTGGCCTTTATCTTGTTGGCTTCAATAATATTCATCAGGCTCTTTGCGCTTACCGTTATTGAGGCAGATGAACTATCGTTAAAGGGCTCGGCAATGCGCACTACAGAAATCACACTTACTGCTCGCCGTGGCACATTGTACGACCGAAACGGCAACGTGCTTGCTACCAGCGTAGATGCAGTGACCATCTATGCCAATCCTTCCAAGATCGAAGACCCAAAAGAAACTGCCGACATCTTGCACCAAATCCTTGGCGGCTCTGCAGGAGACTATCTCAAGGCTCTCACGGCTGACCCTCAATCGACCTTCGTATACATTGCAAAGAAGGTTGATCTGGGGTACCAACAAGAGATAACGGACGCTAACCAGGCATATGTCAGCAAAGAGATTGCTGCTATTCAGCAGGCAGGTAATGATATTCCCGCAGTCATCAGCACGCCGCTCACCGGCATTGAGTTCTTGCCAGACACGCGAAGAGAATACCCAGCAGGTTCTACAGGCTCCCAAATCATTGGCGCGGTAAACGACGAGGGCATAGGTGTGAGCGGGCTCGAGCAAGCTTACAACAGCATCTTGACAGGTGTAGACGGTGTGCGCATAGTCGAAGAAGCCAAGCGTATCAGTCAGAGTTACAACCCGCTTCCTATGATTAATAGCGTCATACGAGACGAAGAACCCACGGCGGGCTGCGACATCATTATTTCCATTGATATCGAGATGCAGCAGTTCCTCGAAATGAATCTGCAAGCAACGTCCAAGGATCGAGAGTGCGACAATTCCTCAGGACTCCTGCTGGATGGCTCAACAGGCGAGATAATTGCTGCGGCTTCTATTCCTCTTTACGATCGAGAAAGGGTCACCAGCGAAGAGGTGCAAAGCGGTGCAACCAATGTAAAGGCAATTACCATGCCCTTTGAACCAGGCTCCACCTTCAAGGCTATCATAGCTGCAGTAGCCCTTGAACAAGGCCTTATGTCGGCTGACGACACCATCTACTGCCCTGCCTATTTGGATATTTACGACAAAACCATCAGGGATTCAACTGAGCGAGAAGGCATGAATATGAGCCTGCGCCAAATCATGGCAAACTCCTCAAACATCGGAGTTAGCCTCATAGAGCAGCAGGTAGGAGACGAGCTTTTCTATGATTATCTGCAAAAGCTTCGGCTTGGCGAGTACACCCATGTAGATTACCCGGGTGAGACCGCCGGCTCTCTTGATCCTGTTTGGCGTTGGACGCCCGTACAAGCCGCAAATATCTCCTTTGGACAAGGCCTTGAGGTGTCGCTCTTGCAAATGGCAAGCATCTACGGAGCCATAGCAAACGATGGCATAATGATTCAACCGCATTTCTTGATGTCCAGACCTCAATATGATGGGGAGGTAGAATACCCCTACGCCCGAGTATTTGATGCCCAAACCGCAAGAGATCTTGAAGATATTCTGCGAAGCTGCGTTACCGATGGCTTTGGCATCAATGCAGACGTGACCGGTTTTGACACCGTAGGCAAAACAGGCACTGCCGAGATTGGCAGCCTGAGCGGCGGCTACGAAAGTGCTTCTGGCAGCTACGTGTGCTCCTTTGCAGGATACCTCAACAACTCAACCAGCAACTATGTCTTTATTAGCAGCTTCGAGGATCCAACAGACTTTTCTGACTCACCTGCTACCACCTTCTTTTCTGTTGTCATGTCGTTTGCAGCCAACCGCTACATGATTCAGCACCAACAAGATGCTCCTCTTGAGGCAGAAGAGCAAGAAGATGCCTTTTTAATACCCGGGCTTAAAACGATTAGCACACCTGCAAACGCTGCCTTGCGCGCAGCAGGTCAGTCGCCAAATGCTGCTACCCCTCGAGCAGGTCGAGACTGGGACATGGATACTACCGGCTAAGAGAAAAGTAAGATACAATACGGACTCCTATGAAACTTACACTAGAGCAAATCATCAAAACTTCCCACTGTGACGTGCTTGTCTCTCCAAACAACAGTGAGACAGTGCTCACGGCGCTTATGTGGGACTCTCGCCAGGTTGTACCCGGCAGCCTCTTTGTGGCAATCAAAGGCGAAAAGGCCAATGGCAATGACTATTTAGTTGAGGCGATGGAGGCGGGCGCAGGCGCGGTAATAGCATCCGAGAATCCCTCCAGAAAAGTGATCCAAGCTGCCAGAGACCGCAAGGTGCTCTTGGTTCAGGCCAAGGACAATGATGAGATCAAATCCCTGCTCTCGCTTGCGAGAGCCTGGCGCAGCAACCTTGAGGGCACGGTAGTGGGAATAACCGGTTCTTCGGGTAAGACTACCACCAAAGACCTTATTGCCAGTGTGGGTGCCAGATCCTTTGCGACTCATGCAACACGCGGCAATCGTAATAGCGAAATTGGTCTTGCAGAAACCATACTTGATGCTACCACAGAGCATGAGCTCATCGTGTGCGAGATGGGCATGCAAGCCCTTGGAGAGATAGCCCAACTGTGCGAGGCTGCTTTACCCCACATTGGTGTCATCACCAATATTGGCGTTGCACACTGTGAGCAGCTTGGCTCCAGAGAAAATATCGCCCGTGCCAAAGCAGAGCTCCTGCTAAGCCTGCCCAACAATACCGGCATAGCCATCCTGCCAGGTGACGACCCGTTTATGCCGCTCCTCTGCCAGTTTGCCCAGCTTGATGAGCGTATGGTGAGCACTATGACCTATGGCTTAGGAGAACAAAACGACATCAGGGCTACGCATATTACCTATGACGAGATGGGTTACCCCAGCTTTAGGGTATGGATGCCAGATGGGCAGTGTCATCTGGTGAGTCTCAGCTTGCAAGGCGAGCACAATATACTCAACGCACTGGCCGCCATGGCAGTAGGTTTGAGAATCGGAGTTGCGCCAGTGAGCATTGCGCAGGCACTGGCTGCGGTTAAACCTGCTGCGCTGCGCCAGGAGCTTCTTAAGACCACTGAGGGCGATATTATCCTCAACGATACCTATAACGCAAATCCCGACTCCATGCGCGCTGCGCTATCGCTGCTTAAGCGTCTTGCCACTAACAATCTGCGTATTGCGGTGCTTGGCGACATGTATGAGTTGGGCAACGAGGAGGTCAACTATCACCGCCAGATTGGTGAGTATGCCTTCGTCAACGGAGTGGATGAATTAGTAACGGTTGGAGAGCTCGGCAGAGAAATTGCCGCAGGTGCCCTTGCAGTAGGCATGCCCCAGGAGCGTGTGCATCGATGTGCCAACGTTGATGAAGCTCTCGATGCCCTCAAGTCCATTAGATGCCAGTGTTTAAGTGAGCCTGCAATGAAGAATGAGGGTAATTCCTGTATCATTCTCGTCAAAGCCTCGCGAGGCATGGAGCTCGAACGCATAGCTCAAGGGCTTAATGCCAGCGTAAACCAGGATGTATGATAATCATGTTTAGCTTGACTACCATCAGTCAATACCCTGCCTTCTTAGTCTTCTTAGCCATATTCTTTTCAATGGCCATTACCATTGTTTTACTCCCTTTGTGGATCAGGTTACTCAGGGTGAGGCAAATTGGTCAGCAGGTTCGTGCAGATGGACCACAGCATCATTTGATCAAACAGGGTACCCCTACGATGGGCGGTGTGATTATCTTGCTTGCGGTGATGATTACCACTGCTGCCTGTGGCAACTTTTCGACCCCCGCGCATATTATCCCCTTGCTTCTGGTCTTGCTTGTCACGGCACTCGCCGGTATTATGGGTCTGATAGACGACCTGTCCAAGGTCGTCAAAGAGCGCTCATTGGGTCTTAGGCCCAACGCCAAGATGCTCTGCCTCTTGATGATTTCGGTGGCCTTTTGTTTAGGAGCGGTTAATTTTGCCGGCATCGAACCCACGGTGACCATTCCCCTGATTACCACCTTTGATTTGGGATTTCTCACTACGAATATCGACTTGGGCAGCGGTGCCATACTTTCCATCCCATGGCTCTACCTGATTTTTGTCTTCTTGCTTATGGCAGGCATGAGCAACGCAGTCAATTTAGTTGACGGGCTGGATGGACTGGCTGGTGGCGCTGTCATGATTGCCATGGTTGTCATGGTGGCCATTGCCTATAGAGGCGACCAGCTCAATCTTGCCCTCTTTGCTGCTGCGGTTACCGGAGCCTGCGTAGGCTTCCTCTGGTTTAACGCTCATCCAGCAAGCATTTTTATGGGCGACACCGGCTCTCTTGCCTTAGGTGCAGGATTTGCTGCCTTGGCCGTGCTTACAAAAACCGAAGTTGTTTCGCTTTTTGTTGGCGGACTCTTTGTGCTGGAAGCTCTCAGTGTCATGATTCAAGTAGGCTACTTCAAGCTGACTCGCAAGCGTGTCTTTCTTATGGCACCACTGCATCATCACTTTGAACAAAAGGGCTGGAGCGAGACCAAGGTGGTTATACGACTGTGGATTGTCACTGCTCTATTTGCCTGTATAGGCTTTGCTCTCTTCTTTGCTCAAGGATTGTATTAGTACGATTAATGCGGCATAGTGCCCACAGCGAGCATGGTGCGACTAGCGTGTTAAGCTCGGGAGCTATCAGGCAGCTCTTCCTTAGACAGGATATTCAAAAGGTCTTCCTCGCTCAGGACAGGTATATTGAGCTTTTCTGCTTTGTGCAGCTTAGATCCAGCTCCTGGACCGGCAACGATGTAGCTCGTTTTTGAGGAGACCGAACCGGGGGTTTTTGCGCCCAGGGCGCGCAGTGCCTCTTCGGCCTCGTTTCGCGTGAGCTCTACCAGTGTTCCGGTGAGCACAAAGCTCATGCCAAGCAGAGGCAGAGTATTACCTGCTCCAGCCTCGCCCGCTACACCCAGCCCAGTTGCGGATCCGCCAGCTCCCAGGCCACTCTCTTCTTTAAGGCAAAGCCCTCTTTCGCTCAGGCGCTTAAGGAGATCTTGGTTGTGCTTGGTGTTGAGGAACTCTTTGAGCGTATGGGCAATGACCGGCCCTACGCCATCAATAACCTCCAAATCTTCTTGCTTTGCTGCTGCGAGGGCTTCAAGCGAGCCATGGTTTTGAACCAGGATCTCTGCCACCTGCCTGCCTACGTTACGAATTCCCAGGCCAAACAAGACTCGGGCAAAGGGGCGCTGTGTGCTCGCTTGAATCTGGGCAATGACTTTGGCTGCCACGGTGTTTCCTACGTATACGGGTATCTTTTCGTAGTCGCCTGTCTCAGCTCGCTTCTCTTTAGAGATGCTGCGCGCGTACTTCTCCTCTCCAGTTGGAGTGAGTGCCACCTGCTCTTGGGTGAGCAGATAAAAATCAGCCACGTCGTGCAAGTAGCCCTGCTCTACCAGCTTCTTAATAAGCTTGGGTCCGAGGCCATCAATATCCATGGCTCCACGGCTTACCCAGTGATTCAATCGCTCTAACAGCTGAGCCGGGCACTCGGCACTCAGGCACCTCACGGCTGCGCCGCTTCCCTCATCGTCTCGATAAACCGAACTACCACATGAGGGGCAAGCAGTGGGCATCTGCCAGGGTCTGGAGCCGCTTGGTCGCAAGCTTAAGACTGGGCCTACTACCTCGGGAATTACATCTCCTGCTTTGCGTATAACTACGGTGTCGCCCACACGTACGTCTTTTCGTAACACCTCATCGATGTTGTGGAGGGTAGCGCGAGATATTACCGAGCCAGCAACCTCAACAGGGTCAAACTCGGCCACGGGGGTAAGCACGCCTGTGCGCCCCACCTGAACGACTATTGCATTAAGCAGGGTGGTTTTTTCCTCGGGAGGAAATTTAAAGGCTATAGCCCAGCGCGGAGCCTTGGATGTGTAACCAAGCCTTTGTTGCTGGTTAAAACTGTTGACCTTGATAACAACACCGTCTATTTCATAATCAAGCTGACCGCGCAGCTTAATGGCTTCTGTGCAAAAATGGTGCACCCCTGCTCTCTCTTTAAAGAGCATCAAAGAAGGATTCGTATGAAAACCACTTGCCTTGAGCCACTCCAGCAGCTCCCATTGACTGGAAAGACCAAGGGCAGAAGTGGAGGCCTCGGGTGCGGCATAGATGAAGGTGGCAAGCTTGCGGTTGGCAGAAATCTGAGGGTCTTTTTGCCTGAGCGAGCCAGCTGCGGCGTTGCGCGGATTAGCAAAAGTCTTGGCCTGCCTGCCAGTGTGCTCTGCTTCAAGTTCGAGCTCCTCATTAAGGCAATTAAAGGCCTGCCTGGGCATATAGGCCTCTCCTCGCACCTCAATTGAGCCACTGTGCAGCGGGTCTTCCAGCAGCCTGAGGGGCACATCCTTTATCGTACGCACGTTAGCAGTAATGTCCTCGCCAGTAAAGCCGTCGCCACGAGTTGCTGCCTGTGCCAGAGCACCGCCTTTGTAGGTCATGGCTATGGAGGCACCATCAATCTTGAGCTCGCACACATACTCTATTGTTAAGCTCTGTTGATCTGCCTCAAGAGCAGACTCCACTCTGTCAAACCAGGAGCTCAGCTCTTCTTCGTTCATAGCGTTGTCGAGCGAATACATACGCTCCAGGTGTTGTACCGGCGCAAAGGCCTCTCCAATGTAGCCACCTACGCGCTGAGTAGGAGAGGCGCTGGTGATGAGATGAGGATAGCGCTCTTCAAAGAGCTCAAGCTCACGCATGAGCGAATCAAAGGCAGCGTCAGAGATTACTGGTGCATCTAGTGCGTAGTACAAATAAGAGTGATGCTCAATTTCTTTTCGCAGTTGCTCAATACGCAAGAGAGCCCCGTCTACGCCCATGAGCTCATCGTCCACTTTGAATAGTCGTTCCATATAGTTGTCCTCTGCTGTTCTTGTTGTCACAGGTCATCATTATCTACATTACCAGCCATTGACCGCCCTACAAGCATCCAGACTGCAAGTCCGCAAAATGCAGTATAAGCTAACCTGGTACACTGTATCAGCCAAACAGCAGCTTTAAGGCTGGTAGCATTTTTGTCACTCCCGCCTCGCAATTGGCAGGGTTTTGTTTTGCGCGGCCGTAGTATGCGATAACTCTCTATTCACTAGTCAGACTGTAGTCCGTCATTGCGGCCTCCGAGCCGCAATCTAACCGAAATGCGTCCCAGATTGCGGGTCAAGCCCGCAATGACGAATTGGTCTGATCAGTAACGCCTTTTTAGCTGACACAGTGTACTCAGTATGGTGTCAGTAACGCAAAAGCACATTCTCTGTTAGACTAACGTGTTCATGTGAGTATAACTAAAACGGTTTGGTGGAACCAACACTGCTCGAATTCAAGAACATTGATTTTTCTTATCCGCACCACGGAAAGAATGAGCCGTCGGTCGAGTTTGCGACCAGCGGTAATAGGCTTGCTGCGCAAAAGACGCTTTGTAACGTTGGGTTTAATATAGAGAGAGGCGAGCGTGTTGTTTTGTTGGGCGCAAACGGCTCGGGCAAATCGACGCTCGCAAAGCTGGCAAACGGCTTGCTCTTACCCACCGATGGTCAAGTTGTTGTTGACGGCATTTCAAGCTGGCAGCACGATTACTTGCTGGAACTGCGCAAAAATGTAGGCCTGGTAACGCAAGACCCCGACAATCAAATCGTTTCTACTACGGTGTTTGACGAAGTTGCCTTTGGGCCACAAAACCTCGGCTGGAAACCCAAGCGCATCTACGAAACAGTCTCTCAGTCCTTGGAACACGTTGGCTTATCTGAGGATGTTTACGCTGGTCGCGACCCCAACAGTCTCAGCGGCGGCGAAAAGCAACGCGTGGTCATTGCAGCGCTCCTGGCCATGCAGCCCAATTACCTTGTTTTAGATGAGCCAACCTCCATGCTTGACCCTGCCGCTCGCATGCAAGTGCTCAAGGCCATTGCATCAGCAGCAAAGCGTGGGCAGGGGATCCTGCACATAACTCATAGGCTTGAGGAGGCGGTAAAGGCAGACAGGGTGTTGATTCTTTATCGAGGCAGACTCTGCTACAACGGTAAGCCAGAAGATATTTTGGGCAATAAAGAAGCGCTGATACGTTTTGGTTTACGAGCGCAACTTCACGTAAGGCGAGCATCAGAAGTTGCCGAGCCAATTAAGCACTCATCACTCACTTTGAGTGATGTTTCCTTTAGCTACCCCAACAGCCCTTCAAAGCTACCGGTCTTTGAGGATATGAATCTGGAGCTAAAAGCTGGCGAATGTCACTTGTTGGTAGGTGCGAGCGGTAGCGGAAAATCTACTTTGCTTACCTTGGCTGCCGGCTTGGCAAAGCCCAGCAAAGGAACAGTGCTTCTCGATGACAACACTCCCTTGCCGGGAGAGGTAGGCCTGGTCTTTCAGCATCCTGAATCGCAGCTCTTTGCACAAACCATCAAAGAAGATATCCTCTTTGGGCCAAGGAACTTGGGAATGCAGGTAGAAGAAGCGGGAGACGCATTGGTTAACCGAGTCCTCACCTTGGTAGGGCTCGACCCTGATAAGTTCAGGCACAGGTCTCCCTTCAGCTTAAGCGGAGGTGAGGCACGGCGAGTTGCCATCGCAACGGTACTCGCGCTTGGCACCGACTTTTTTTTGCTTGACGAGCCTACTGCCGGACTTGATGCGCGGGGCAGAGTCTTTATCTTTGAGCTTTTACAGAGCCTGCTTGCCAAAGGTAAGGGCATAATGGTGGCAACTCACGACCCGGAGTTCTTCTTGCCCCTTGCCACAGGAAGGAGGGAGCTCTAGTGGCCATCCCTCTTCCCTTTGGAAACTATCTGGCACGTAACACTGCGATTCATCGCATTGATGCGCGTGTCAAGCTCTTGTTGGTGGTCATGTACGTGTATGCACTTTTTGCCTGCAGCACCTGGGCGGGGCTTTTGGCCGCGTTATGTATACTCGGCGTGCTGTTTATTGTGGCTTGCATCCCTGTACGCATGGCGCTCAGAGGCCTCAAGCCCATCTTCTTCATACTTGTATTTACCTTCCTTGCCAATGCCCTCACCTTTAGTGCCTCAGAAACTGCACTGGTTGCGGGACACATGGCAGTAGGAGCGGTGCCACTGGATAATGCCACTGCAGAGGCCATGCAGACGGCTTATGCAGAGGAGCGGTATCAATTGCTCTCGTTGCCCTTTGTCGGACAGGTCTTTTTTCTTGATTTACCTCAGTCGGTGCCGCTTATTGGGAGTTTTGGCATCAAACCTTTGGGCATCATAAAAGGCCTGTACTTTGTGCTGCGCATTAGTTTACTGGTGCTTACCACATCGCTTCTCACCTATACAACGTCCATCGTCAGTCTTACCGACGCCATCAGTAAGTTACTGGCACCGCTGAGAGCCTTTAAAGTGCCTGTTGAAGACATTGCCATGGTCTTTACCATCGCCTTGCGCTTTATTCCACTCACTGCTTCTGAGGCAGAAAAGCTGATGGTGGCGCAAAGCGCCCGTGGAGCCACATTCAACCAAGGAGGGCTTGTCAAACGAGCCAAGGCCTGGATACCGGTGATGATTCCGCTCTTTGTCAATTTATTCAGGCGCGCCGACCACCTGGCTCAAGCCATGGAAAGTCGCTGCTACGTTGGTCGAGGAAGAACGCAGTTGGCGCATTCTCGTATAAAGGGTACAGATATATGCTGGGCGGTCATTGGCTCTGCAGTTCTCATTGCCATTGGCATCTTTCTCTAGGCGTGCACTGAATCTATGATGTATCATTCAAGCACTGTGACAAAACGCCTGTATTGCAAAAGACTGCTAAAAATCACTTGCTGCATGGGTTTGTGAAGCATTCTAGAAAAAGGAGCTGAGCCAAAGGTATAGCATGACTGCCATTATTGTAAGCATACTGCGCATCTTGTTGCCGCTGCTCGTGCTCTTTTTGGTGTGGCGTTTTGTTATACCTCGCATGCGACGCCCCTATCAAGCAAAGTCTGAGCGAATCAATGTTGATGCCCAGGTGGTAAATACGGAGCAGCATAAGGTCAATCTGGAGGATTATAAATCTTCGGATGTGTACTATAAACCACAATCTACAAGCAAAAAATCAAACGAGCACTAAAAAGGAGTACTCTATGGCTAATCTCAACTCACCCATTAAACGAGCACTCATCTCTGTTACGGATAAGACAGGCATCGTGGAATTTGCGCGTATACTCGCCCTGGAGTTTGGTGTAGAAATAGTCTCAACGGGGGGAACCGCCAAGACGCTCATAGCCGAGGGTCTGCCCGTGAGAGCCATCGATGACCTGACGGGCTTTCCAGAAATGATGGACGGCAGAGTTAAGACCTTGCACCCCAGGGTGCACGGCGGTCTGCTGGCACGGAGAGACAACCCACTTCATCTTGAGCAAGCTACCTTGCACGGCATAGGACTCATTGATCTGGTTGTCGTGAACCTTTACGCCTTTGAAGCCACCGTGGCAAGACCCGAGGTAACCTTTGAGGAGGCCATAGAAAATATCGACATAGGTGGCCCAAGCATGCTAAGGAGTGCAGCCAAAAATCACGCAGCGGTAACCGTGGCTACGCGCCCAGAGCACTACGACACTATCGTCAATGAGATGAGGCTCAGTGATGGCGCAACCAGCCTGGAAACACGCAAGCAGCTGGCACGAGAGGTCTTTGGGACAACCAGCTCCTACGATAACGCCATACACTCGTGGCTCCTGAGTCAAAACGAAGTAGCCGAGGCTAGCCCTGCTGATTCTTCGCAGGCTATGGGTAAGCCAACAGAGGTCTGTCTCAAGCTCTCAAAGGTGCAAGACCTGCGCTACGGAGAAAATCCGCATCAGGAGGCCTCCTTCTATAAGCTCAACGGCGGAGGCAATGCCTTTACTTTAGCCAATGCCTTGCAGCATCAAGGCAAAGAGTTGTCTTACAACAACTATCTGGACCTGGATGCCGCATGGGCTGCTGTGCGCGAGTTTGGCTCTACGCCTTCCGTGGTCATCGTTAAGCATCTCACTCCTTGCGGCGTGGCTACTCACGAAGACATTACCACTGCCTACCGTAGCGCCTTTAAGTGCGATCCGGTAAGCGCCTTTGGTGGTGTCATGGCATTTAACTGCCAAGTGCCAGCCGAGCTTATAGAGGCTATCTATGATAACGAGCAGTTCATCGAGGCCTTGATTGCCCCTGCATTTGACAAGGCTGCTCTAGAGCTACTGGCTCAAAAACCTAATGCCCGGGTGCTTTCTACCGGAGGCATAAATCCGCCCGGGCAGGGCTTTGACTACCGCAGTGTAGAAGGAGGCATGCTTTGTATGAGCGCAGATTCCGCTCTCAAAGATACCGACTTCAAGATTGCAAGCCTCAGAGAACCCACGGCCCAAGAGCAAGAAGATCTTTTATTTGCCTGGAGGGTCTGCAAGTCGGTCAAGTCCAACGCCATCGTAGTGGCCAAAGGCGGGGTGACCCTGGGCATTGGTAGTGGGCAGCCCAATAGGGTTAACTCTGCACAGCTCGCAGTATCTCAGGCAGGCAGCAAGGCCGTTGGCGCCGTTGCGGCTTCTGATGCCTTTATGCCCTTTGCCGATTCTCTAGAAGTCCTTGCCGCTGCTGGCGTAACCGCAGTCATACAACCTGGTGGCTCAGTGCGCGACGCTGAAGTTCTCGCTGCTGCTGATGGGGCTGGGCTTGCTGTAGTATTTACCGGCATCCGTCACTTCCGCCATTAGGGTGTTCAGAGCGGCTTCTTGGCATTCAAAGGATAATCGAGGCTCAGTCTGAGGTGCAGACAATTGCTGTGAGCAGTGGGGCTTATCTGAGAACCAGGTCGTCTACGCAGACATTGGGGTTTTGTGAGGCAGCTGCGCCACCACCGCCGGTGTCGTAAAAAAAGCCTCCGCTGTATTGTTGTGCTGCTTCTGCGGCGGCTGCAGCCTCAGCCTCAGCCTCGGCTTGTGCCTGTGCTTCAGCCTCTGCCGCTGCTTCAGCCTCGGCTTGAGCCAGTGCGGCTTCCTCAGCTGCCTCAGCCTCTGCTTGGATAAAGGCTCGTTCGGTTTCGAGGGTGCTACCTGAGGTATCATCAACGTCTACATATTTAATAAAGGGCACTCCATCGCTTGCGAGGTGCACTTCCATAGATGCCAGGTCTTCGAGATTCAGGTTATGTAGTATAGCCGAGCTATCATTATCAAAGGTCAGGGCAATGTTGTAGAGACAGCGCATGACAAGGTCAATGGCCGCACCATCTGCCGCATCTCCCCCTGCATCCTCAGCTGCATTTTCTGCAAGCAGGCCAACCGCATCTATGCCACCTTCAGCTCCGTCATCATCAGTAATTCCAGTTGCCTCCTGAGAGTCTTCTGCATCTTCTTCGTTGTTTGTTGCAGCAGTAACTTGTACCTGTGTTTCTGGCGGTGGCGCCAGATGCAGCATGACGGTCTCATCAGCCCCAATCATGGTGGATTTGGTTACAAGCGACTCGCCATAGCCTTCATCAGTAGAACGCTTGATTGCAAAGGCAATGATGTCCAAGCCAGTTGCATTGGTAATCTCAACAATTATTGCATCGTCAGAGCCAGCGTCTCCCAAGATACGAAGCTCTGCTTCGGCTGGTTCAACAGGCTCTTCAAGTTGGGTTTCGCCACAGGCGGTCACGCCAACAAGAGAAGTGCAGAGCAGTAGAATAAAAAAGAGCGAGCGCACTCTTTTTAACGCGGTATTCATAAATAGCGCATCCCCTCTCACTTTTTAAGTGAAACAGTACCAACGACAAAAGCAGTGTCGCTCTCAGACGGCACCACCAATATCTTGACAGTATACTCGTTCTCAGGCAGTGTGCGCTCGTTAAAAAACAGCCTAAACCCATAAGGAGAGTTATATAGATGCTCTTTTGCTGCCCCATTGGATGCCTCTCCAGCTGCATCAAAATCAAGGCTCTCTTTGCCGGAGCTCTTCTCGTCCAGAGAGATGCTTATCAAAAAAGGCACATAGACAGCTGGCTCGCCTTGCGTCCCTTCAATGGAAATGAAGATGCTGTCTTGGGCATCAATGAATTCCTCATCAACAAAGCCTTCGATGATCCTGAAGTCTCCGTCTTGGCGCCAGCTCGCCTCACTCTCGGAAATAAGTGAAAGCTCGTAGTTGATAGGTGCGGTAGGCGCATACAGGAAGGGAGGATCCTCACCCAGCAGCCTGACTTGACGTTGTGCCCGCTCAACGATGACAACGTCAGGTTTGAGATCGGCAATCTGAGTGAAGTTATAGGGAATCATCTTGGTAAACTCAGCGCGTGCAAATTCAGGCGCCAGACAGGGAATGAGCGTGTCCGCAAAAGAATCGCGAAACATCAGAAGCACTCCTTCTCCTTCCGCAGAAGAGGTGTAGACAATGTCATCGGCTACATCTACGGAGCCTCCAGTAAAGTGCCAGGTGCCGGTTGTGATGCCAAGAGAAGCTTCAGTTTGCGCAGTAACCGGATAGAGCATGCGTTCTATGTCGCCTACGATGACGGCGCCTTGTCTCTCGGCTGTTTCTGAGGCAACACCTCTGCTGCCAGCTGCAAGCAAGTTGTTGCTTGCCAGCAGGGCGCCTTCGGTAGTCCAGTGAGTATCGGTGAGGCTGTAGAGCACATCGTCTTGCCCATCAAAAAGCTCAAAAAGGTCTACGTAGTTAATTTGTGCGCTTGCGAGGGACTCCTTGAGAAGGCTCATGCTCTCGTTGGTGGCTGGTAGGTAGTAATAGGGCATGAAATGAGGGTAGAGACTGTTTTTATTGGGTGCTATAGCCACCACAAACTGCGCACCCATAGCCTGCGTATAACCTTGCATCAGAGTGAGGTTGTGAGTGATGTTAAAAATCTCGCGGTTGTCAAGCGGACTGCTTGCGCGAAAGTCGTCTAAGGTTCCGCCATAAAAGAGCCAGCCTTGTGATCCTATTATGACCTGTTCGGTAGGAGAGGTTTTGAAGAGACCTGCACGCAGGCGCGCATTGAGGTCTATGGCCAGGTTGCGATACGCAAAGTGATCTTCAAAGTAGGTGCCCAGATCTTGCAGGTATTCAAGATTGACAGAGTTATCTCCTGCTACCAGCAAGGGGAGCATGCTGCGCGAGTCATCATCAAGAGCAGGGGAGTCTTGAGCCCATAGCATGCCAACAAAAGGCAAAAGGCAAAGCCCAACAAACAGGCTCGCAAAAAGCCACAAACCCTTTGAGCCAGCGGCAGAGACCTCAGGCTTGTTGCTATCAGTCGTTTGTGAGCTCTCATTCATGTGTGCACTCAAAACTTGCAATCCTCTTCCTCTTCCTTATCTTGCTTCACTTACTAGAACCTAAAGTAGATAAACGGATTATAACCGCCGCTCGAGAGGCTTAGCAGGCTCACAAGTAACAGGACAAAGGCCAGGGTGTAGCTGGCCACAGTAGCCAGTTGCTGCGTGCGTGGCTGTGCTGATTCTAATCGAGCTTCGGCAAGTTTTTTAATTGGGGTGCAGGCAACTACAGCAACCAAGAATACAACTATAAAAAGAGGAGTGAGTTGTTGGAGCGCCAAGCTCATGCTGACATACTCAAAATGAAAGCCGGTAAACATCTGTGTTACAAAGAATAAGCCCTGCTCAAAGGATTCGGCTCTAAAGAGAACAAAGCCCACAGTAACCACCAAGAGCGTATAGATAACGCCAAGTGCCTTTGGTAGTCGCTTGATTGGTAGAAACTCTTCCAGCAGCAAGAAAATACCATGAAAGAGACCCCAAACAACAAAAGTCCAACTCGCTCCGTGCCATAGGCCGCAGGTAAAGAAGACAACGACCTTATTAAGGCCGGCTCTGAGCCTACCCAGCCTATTGCCGCCCAAAGAATAATAGAGATATTCCTTAAACCAGGTGGAAAGAGAGATATGCCAGCGTCGCCAGAACTCTTGGATCGACGTTGAGATATAGGGGTAATTGAAGTTTTCCTTATAATGAAATCCAAACATGCGAGCCAAGCCCAGCGCCATGTCTGAGTAACCAGAAAAGTCAAAATATATTTGCAACATGTAGGCCATGGCGGCAATCCACACAACAGCTATGTTGATTTCTGCTGGACTTGCACCATAAATAGAGTCCACGGTTACTGCCATGGTATTGGCAACGATGACCTTCTTGCCCAGCCCAATACAAAACCGTCTCATGCCCTGTGCAATATCTTCGATGGTTGTAGATCGCTGGCGCAATTGCACTTCAACATCGTGATACTTGATGATAGGACCTGCCGTAAGCTGCGGAAAAAAGCTGATGTAGAGCAGGACTTGAGAGTAACTCCTAGATGCCTCTACCTCGCCACGATATGAATCGATGATATAGCTCATAGCTTGAAAGGTGTAAAAGGAGATTCCTATGGGCAGGGCAATTAGTGGAACTTGCCACGAGAGGCCAAAAATCGTGTCAACGGTGCTAACAAACATACCAGCATATTTAAAAACCCCTAAAAAGGCGAGATTTATGATGATGGCTAATATGAGTGCTACCTTGGCCCGCCCCTGCCTTTGCCCTCTCGTGCCTGCGATGATGCGCCCAAAGATATAATTGCAGACGGTAGAAACAAGCATGAGCAGCACATAGATGGGTTCACCAAAGGCATAGAAGAAAAGGCTGGCAGCTATCAGCAGGTAATTCCTGATTGCAAGCTGCGTGCGTGGAATAGCATGATAAGCCAAAAACACCACTGGCAAGAACACACATATAAACGTCAGCGAGCTAAAAACCAACTAAAACCTCTTCTGGTAACTGTAACAACTGTTGCAAGGTAATCTTAGCAGACTCGTGGTGTGGCTTGACATATTAAGCAATTGTACTAGGCTGGCAGTATCGATTATTCCGAGTAGTTGTAAGGAGGTGCCAGATGAATCAACCAGCTTTACTCTGTAGGCTGCTAGCTGAGCAGGGCTTGTGCAGCGCAGAAGAGCTGGCCAGTCAGCTGGGCACAAGCTTGGACTGCGTACGTGAGCTGATTAGCACTGCACAAGCTCAAAGCCACGTGCAATTGCTGGAGTGCAACAGCTATCAAATTACCGAGGCTGGGCGCAACTGGCTTGAGCAGTTCAGGGTAGACAATGCAATCATACTCACTGCGGGCTTTGGCACCAGATTGGCTCCCTATACCCTGGATACACCCAAGGGTCTGCTCAAGGTAAGGGGCACTCCTATGGTAGAGCGCCAAATTGAGCAACTCCATGCAGCTGGGATTACAGAAATTATACTGGTAGTTGGCTACCTTGCAGAGAAGTTTGAGTACCTGAGAAAAAAACAGGGGGTTACACTTGTCTATAACCCGGAGTATGCAAGCAAAAATAATTATGCCAGCCTCTATTGTGTGCGGGAGTATTTAGGTAATAGCTACATTTCGGTTGGCGACCACTGGATCGAAGAGAATATCTTTCATACCTTTGAGCCCAACAGCTGGTTTAGCAGCACCTATGTGCAAGGCAGCTCAAGTGAGTGGAGGCTCGAGATGGATCCTGACGACCGAGTCATCAACATGGATACCTGGGCGCAAGATGACTGGGTACTCATGGGACCAGGCTTCTTTACCAGAGAGTTTTCCAAGGTGTATCGGACACTGTTAGAAGAGTACTATGAGCGAGGTGCCGTCGATTATTTTTGGGAACACCTCATTTGGGATCACTTTAAGAGGTTGCCAGCCATATACCTCAATAGGCAGGATTCTGCCAATGTCATAGAAATTGAAACACCGGAGGACTTGTACAGCTTTGACCCCAGTTACCTCGAATGCTTACCCAGAAAGTACGGCACAACTCCTTGATAGCGTTGAGCAAGATGCTCTAGAACAGCCAGCGGGATGGGCTACTGCTTTTGGCATTTGAGCGAGAGACACTGGTATAATGTCTGTCTTGATTCCAAACCTGATGAGGGAACGTAACGCAAAAGCATGGAATTACTCAACTTCTTGATAGGCACCCCCTTGGGCTACTTGATGTCTCTTTGTTTGCAGCTCGTTGGAAACTACGGCGCGGCAATACTGCTCTTTACCCTGGTTGTGAGGGTCGTCTTGTTTCCCTTGTCGCTGCTCGCGCAAAAAAATTCAATAAAGATGGTCAAGATGACCCCCGTGCTCAGTGACATCCAGACTCTTCATGCTGGAAACAAGGCACTGGTGGCAGAAGAGCAAAAGAAGCTCTACAAACAAGAGCGCTACTCAACCTTTATAAGCCTTTTGCCACTATTGATTCAGATACCTATTATCCTGGGTCTTATTATGGTTATCTACAACCCTCTTACCCACCTGCTCAACATAGACTCTCAATTAATAGCCGCTTTCATTCAGCTCACCATAGAGCATACCGGCATGAGTCCGGCAAGCATGGGCGCAGGCGCAGAGTTGTTTGCCCTGCAAACAATCCAACATGAGCCAGAAGTGTTTATGCATATTGCCAACTCGGCAGAGGCCATCAGGCACATAGCGGCTTTAGACACCTCATTTTTTGGACTGGACCTCATGAAGGTGCCCTCATTTACCAATTATGAGCTCGTCATTGCCTTGGCATCTGCACTGAGCGCACTCTTGTTATCGGTGGTACAAAACCACTACAACGTGCTACAGGCCAATGCTGGCATTATTGCACGCTACGGCATGCTGGTGTTTCTTGTAGTTTTCTCTGGTTACTTTGCGCTTATCTTGCCAGCAAGCCTCGGTCTGTATTGGACGGCTACCAACCTCATCTCTGTACCAACGCTTTTTTTATGCAATTTGATATTTTCTCCCAAGGCTTATATGACACCGGAGTTTAAGGCCTCTAACATCAAGATGACCAAGGAAGATAAAAAAGCCAAGAGAGAAAAAGACAAAGAGCTCTCAAAGCGCAGCAAGCTCGATAAGGAGCGCTTTTTTGATGATAGCAAGCCTAAAGAGCTGGTGATATATTCTGAGTCCAATGGTTTTTATAAGTACTACCAGGGGCTCATTGAGCGAATCACCACGCAGTCAGACATAGTTATTCATTATCTGACCAGTGACCCTAACGACCAGGTATTTGACTTAGAAAACCCTCGCATCATAGCCTACTTTGTTGATGATAAAACACTTATTAGCACAATGATGCGCCTTGATGCCAACATCATGGTCATGACGACTCCAGACTTGGAGACTTATCACCTCAAGCGCTCTTTGATAAACAAGCAGATTGAGTATATCTATGTAGATCACGGATTTGGTTCGGTTAATCTGATGTTGCGAGAGCACTCACTGGATAACTTTGACACCATCTTTTGCTACGGACCCAGTGTGGTTGAAGAAATACGCGAGCTGGAATATGCCCATCAGCTGCCACAAAAGACCTTGGTTAAAACCGGCTTTGAGCTTTTTGACGACCTGATAGAAAAGACAGGCCAGTATAGGAAAGGCTGTGTCAAGAAACCCGAGTTAAGTGGAATAGCAGCAAAGGCAGAGGCCGACGGGGCTGGTGTTCCAGCACAGGAGGCTCAAGGCATTCAGCCGCAGGTGTTGATTGCACCCTCCTGGCAGCCACAAAACATCTTAGAAAGCTGTGGTGAGGGTCTGGTAAGGTCTTTGCTTGCAAGCGGGTTTAGGGTCATCGTAAGGCCGCATCCAGAATACATTAAGCGCTTTTCTCACAAGATGGCACTCTTCAAAGAAAAACTCGCGGATGTAGACCAAGAACAGCTGGCAGTTCAAGAAGACTTTTTTGACAACAGTACGCTTTATGTATCAGACCTGGTCGTAACTGACTGGTCTACCATTTTTATGGAGTTTTGCTATGCCACCAAGCAACCGGTTCTCTTTATTGACACTCCGCCAAAGATCATGAACCCCAATTATGGTCTCATACCCCTTAAGCCCATAGATTTGCTGTTAAGAGAAAAGCTCGGCATGTCTTTGGAGCTTGGTGAAGTCAATAAAGCAGGGGAGAAAGCCCTCGAGCTCTTGTCACAAAAAGAGCGTTACCAAAGAGTGATAACTGAGGTATTTCAAGATGAGCTCTACGAAATTGGAAATGGTATGCAAAATGGTGCTGACTACATCATTGGACGCATCATGAAAAGACGTGCCAAGCAAGAGGGCAGCTCATGAGCAAACGGCCTTCCATGAGGCTCTCAAAGAAGGAACGCTGCTTCTACAGATGCATGCTGGTGCTTTGGGTGGTGTTGCTTACCCTGGGCGTGCCGCGCCTGGCCTACGCCTACATCGATCCGGCAACTACGACCTACCTTATCCAAATTGCCACGGCCATCGTTATTACCGTGGGCGTATCCTTTACGATTGTGCTGTATCGCTTCAGGATGCTCTTTACCAAGCTTTGGGTTAAACTGACTGCAAAGGCTTCCAGGAGCGGGCAGCCCTCAACGGCCATGCCGGCAACGACCAAGGCCAGCAGTTTGCCTATGCAGGCGCCCGCTTACGAGCTTGAGCAACAAAGCTTTGTTGCCAGGGGCTCTGATAAGCCGCCAAAAAAGGCCTATGGCTTTGCCTACAAGGAAAAACGCAAGCTTAAAGAGCTTAAGAAAGCCTATAAGCAGGTCTGTAAGCAAGACGATTCTGCTCATAGGGGCAAACCTGCGTATACGGATAGGAGTGCGAGCCCCTTAAAGGGCACGCAGACGATGACCAGCGGGATGACCACCGGGATGACCACCAGGATGACCACCAGCACCTTTAAAGAAAAATGGGCAGGGCTCAGCTCCGATACCCGCAGTTTTAAGCTGCGCCTTGGTATTGCTGCCCTTGTCAATGCCAGTCTTGTGTTTACTATTATGATATTTGGCCCGCTGGAAATGTTTGCCATTGCCAGGGCGGAGATGCTCTTTGATTTGAGCAACTTTTTGTTACCGCTGCTTTTGGTGTCTGGCACAGTGTTCTTGGCGCTTACCCTGGCAGCAGCCTTGATGCGCGGACACCTCTTTACTTGCGCACTCTGCTTCCTCATTGGTCTTTTAATAGCCAGCTACATTCAGGCCCTCTTTTTCAATGGCATTATTGGTGAGCTTACAGGCGACGCTATCCTCTGGCACAGATATAGCACACTAACAATCATTAATCTCTGTGTATGGGTAGTCATAGTTGCTGTGCCCTTTGTCATTCATTACTTCAGCGCCAAGCTGTGGCAGTACTTTGCCATCTTTACCTGTGCGCTCATTGTGGTGGTGCAAACTGTTGGGCTCGCGAGTGTGTCTCAGGAGCTCACCACAGAGAGGCCATACGCAGAAAGGAGCCTGGCTCTCACTGCTGAAGGTATCATGGAGCTCAGCAGTCAGAAGAATATCATTGTATTTGTCCTTGACTCGCTCGACTCGATATATATTGATGCAATTAAAGAAGCTGACCCACGTTTCTTTGACGATCTTGATGGCTTTGTTGAGTATAACGACTTTTCAACGCGCTACACAAGAACCATCCCCTCGGTAGCCTACTCTCTTACCGCGCAAAAGCTGGAGAGACACCTGCCAATCAAAGATCCAGTGTTCCTTGATTACGCCTACAATCGACACCTCTTTATTGATGATATGGTGTCTGCGGGGTGGATTACCAAACTATATTTATCTACCGGCTATGACTTTAACAGCAAGGCATTACTCAAGGGACGTGCGGCTAATCTGAGAGATATAGCCGAGCAAGGACAAATAAGCAGCATCGATGATGTCATTGACTCTTTGAGCATTGTCAAAAACTTTACACAATTAAGTCTTTACCGGTATGCTCCCGTAGGCTTTAAAGCTTCGTTTTGGATGCCGTCATCCGAAATAACGCAGTCAATCATCGATCAACACACCTTTACTGCTGATTACCAAAACAGGTTTATGGATGATTTGCGCACAACTGGGCTGTCTGCAAACGCTCGAGAACCTATGTTTATGTACTTGCATTTAGACGGCTCGCACTCTCCCCATTTACTGGGGGCAGACGGGTATGTAGCAGAGGATGCTGATGCTTTGTCGGAAACCAGGGGTTGCTTTGCCATCCTTTATGAGTATATAAGGCAGCTCAAAGAGCTGGGAATCTATGAGGAAACCTGTATTATTATTACGGGAGACCACGGAGTTACGATAGAAACACCAGTAGGACTCTTTTATAAGCCCATTGGTAATGCAGGTACTGCGTTGGAGTTAAATACAATTCCTGTTGACGATACAAGCTTGGTGCCCACTATTCTTAGACAAGCTGGAGTCAACAGCACAGCACAGGCCGCAGAAGGCATTGCCTATGATGAGGTAATGGCACCAGGCACCACCGACAGGTGGAGAATTGTTTTTGAAAGAGATGATGCCAGCAGAATGGCCTATTACACGCCCCATGAAGTATTTCCACGAAATAGCCCCGCCAACATCGACTCAGTAAGTTAGGAAGCATGGTAGCTGCGCCACCGTCCAAAGAAGCGCGCTAAATAAAAGGGACAGCTCATGAGCAAACACCCTCCACTGAGGCTCTCAAGCAAGAATCATTGCTTCTATAAGCGCATGTTGGCGCTTTGGGTGGTGTTACTTGCGCTGGGTGTGCCGCGCTTTGCCTATGCCTACATAGACCCGGCAACCACCACCTACCTCATTCAGATTGCCACGGCTATTATCATAACTGTGGGCGTGTCTTTTACCATTGTGCTCTATCGATTCAGGATGCTCTTTACCAAGTTATGGGTGCGCTTGAGCTCGCTTGCAACACGAAGGACGCGCCCAGCAGAAGAGACCAGCTCAGGCAGCACAAAAAGCAAGTTGAGCGATATAAAGGAGAGGGCATGCGATTCGGGTGTTGAGCATTATACAGAGGAAGGCTCGGCTGTGCCGCCAAGCAAGGCATATGGCTTTGCCTACCAAGATGCCAAAAAGCGTGCAGAGCTTAAGCAAGCCTTTGAAGCGCTGGAGCAGCAAGGATTAGCACCTGATGAAAGTAAGTCTTTCAACCAAGTTGTACCAAGGGCGAGGCAAGAAGCAAGCACCCTCAAAGAAAGATGGGCAGACGCCAGCTACGACTCACGTAGCTTCAGGCATCGTCTTGGTCTTGCCGCCCTCATTAACGCGAGTCTTATATTTACCGTAATAATCTTTGGGCCTCTTGAGATGTTTGCAGGCTCCAGAGTAGAGCTTCCTTTTGATTTAGTTGATTTCCTCCCATCACTTGCCCTCTTTGCCGTAGGACTATTCGTGGTGCTCACTGGAGCTTTGGCATTGTTGCGTGGACGCTTGTACAATACGGTACTATGCATCATTACCGGCCTCTTGCTTGCCTGTTATATTCAGGCGCTGTTCTTCAATGGCATCATAGGCGAGCTCACCGGTGACAGTATTCCGTGGCACGAGTATGGCACCGCGACGCTGGTAAACCTTGGCATTTGGATTGCCATCGTTGTTGGGGTGCTAGTTGTCCACTTTTTAAGCCCCAAGGCTTGGCAGTATGTTACGGTTTTTGTAGGCTCGCTGATAATCGCAACGCAAATGGTTGGCTTGCTGAGCGTTTCTGAAGAGCTTACCAAAGTGCGCCCGCTGGGAGAGAGAAGCCTGGTGCTTACCAGCGAGGGCATGCTTGAATTGAGTAGCCAGAAAAACATTGTTGTATTTTTACTGGACACGCTCGATGGACATCTGATTAATGATGTCAGAAAGATAGAGCCGCACTTTTTTGATGAGCTTGAGGGCTTTACTGAATTTGACGACAACATAACGCGCTATATTGTAACCATGCCATCGGTGGCCTATTCTTTTACAGGCATGAAACTGGAAGATGATTTGCCAATCAGCGACGCGGATTTCCTTAATAGAGCCTTTGATCAGCGTATTTTCATTGATGATCTTGTGACTGCCGGTTGGAATACCAAGTTGTATCTTTCTGAAGGCTATGATTACGCCAGCAAGGTTTTGTTGCAGGGGCGTGCCTCAAATCTCAGGGACACTTCGCAGCATAAGGGCACCAGTATTCAGAATCTTGGCAGTTCTTTTACCTTGATCAAGCGCTTAACAGTGTTGAGTATGTATCGGCATGCTCCTATTGGACTTAAGCCAGCTTTTTGGATGTCTTCTGCTGAGGTGTCTCAAGCTATGATAAATAGACACTCCTTTACTTCCGACTACCAAAAAGACTTCATGAATGACTTGCTCACCGAGGGACTATCAGCAGATATTGCAGAGCCAGTGTTTGTCTACCTCCACTTAGATGGCCCGCACAGGCCCCATTATCTTGATGCCAGCGGGTTTTCAGTAGAAGGAAATACCGACCTGGTTGTCGAGACTCAAGGCTGCTTTAGTATTATTTATGAATATATCCGGCAGCTCAAAGAGCTGGGGATATACGATGATACCTGCATAATAATCACGGGAGATCATGGTAATCATCGTCAGTCAACCATAGCGCTCTTCTACAAACCTGTGGACAGTTCATTGGAGCCTCTGGCTGTGAGCACCGCGCCCGTAGATGATTCGCACCTGGTGCCCACCCTTTTAGAGCAGGCGGGTGTTTCCAGTTCTGTAATGGCAGCTGAAGGCTTTTCTTACTCCCAGGTAAGCCCAGAAAATACGCCTCTTAGAGAGAGGATACTGATGCAAAGAGATCCAGCAGGCATGATGTCTTCTTACACTACCTATGAGATACGCGGCAGAGCAGCAAACCTGGATAATTGGCAGTTGTTAGACTAACCCTGGATACCGAGCTTAGTCGCTGTTCCATAGGTCGCGGGTGTAGACCTTTTTGAGCACGTCGGTAAGCTCAGGGTCAAAGCGGTTGGCTACGATGATAGTGCTGCGGCTCTTGAGCTCTTCAAGAGTGCCTACGACCTCGCTTCCAAAGAAGTCCTTGGAGGGTAGCGTGGGTTCATATACGATGACCTCTACACCCTTGGCCTTTATCCGCTTCATTACTCCCTGGATGGAGCTTTGGCGATAATTGTCTGAGTTACTCTTCATGATGAGGCGATACATGCCCACAACGATGTTCTCGCCCGTGGACTCTGCCAAAGATGATGCCTTATCAAGGATGCGCTCGGCAATGAAGTCCTTGCGTGTTCTATTGGCATCAACAATTGCCTGTATAAGGTTTTGGGGCACCTGGTCGTAGTTTGCCAAGAGCTGCTTGGTATCCTTAGGAAGACAATAGCCACCGTAGCCAAAGGAGGGATTGTTGTAGAAGTTGCCAATGCGAGGGTCAAGCGAAACCCCCTCGATAATGCGACGGGCGTCAAGCCCCCTCGTTTCTGCGTAGGTATCCAGCTCATTGAAGTAGGCAACACGAAGCGCCAGGTAGGTATTTGAGAAGAGCTTGATAGCCTCAGCATCGGTGGAATCGCAAATGATTACTGGAATGCCATGAGACCCATCGGCATTGACCCGCTCATGTTGGTTGGGGCTGGCGCCCTCAACCAGCAAATCCGCAAAGTGCTTAGCCGCCTTGAGAGCGTCAGCAGAAGATGCATCGCCTCCTACAATAACGCGAGAAGGACGGAGATTGTCGTACAGAGCACAGCCTTCGCGCAAGAATTCGGGAGAAAAGAGCAGCTTACTCTCACCCAGAGCCTCGCGCGTAGCCAGGGTAAATCCCACGGGAACCGTTGACTTGATGACGATCCAGGCATGCTTGTTTACACTGCGTATGGCTAAGAGAGCTGCCTCAACAGAGCTGGTGTCAAAGTGATTGGTTTGTGGGTCGTAGTTTGTGGGAGTGGCAATGATGACATAGTCTGCGTCTTCGTAGGCGGCAAGGGCGTCTGTAGTGGCCTCAAGAGTCACCGTGCCGTCTTTGAGGAATGCCGTAATGTCCTCGTCAATTACTGGCGAGAATCCTGCATTTATCAAATCGACCTTAGACTCAATGACATCAAGAATTTTGACCCTATGCCTTTGAGCCAACAACAAAGCAAGCGAGAGCCCCACGTAGCCTGCACCCGCAACAGCAATACTCAACATTACATGCTCCTTAGACTCCTTAGGTTAACAAGCATATGATTGTCAGCCCCTAGGTCTTGTGACTTTTACTGTAGGCTTCGCAGACCTCTTTGGCAGTACCAATCATCTGAGGTATGCCCTTTTCGATCCATATGGCGTTTTCGCAGATGCGGGCAACTTGACTAATGGAGTGAGAAACAAAAAGCACGGTAGTGTTATGCTCTTCGATGAGACTCTTAATGCGGTCTTGACATTTTTCCTTGAAGAACATATCGCCTACACTCAAGGTTTCATCCACAATGAGGATGTTGGGCACTATCACCGTGGCAATGGAAAAGGCAATGCGCGCCACCATTCCGGAAGAATAATTCTTCATGGGCAGTTCCAGAAAATCTCTCAGCTCGGCAAAGTCAACAATCTCATCAAAGTGTTCTTGGATAAATTTGCGGCTATACCCAAGCAATGCGCCGTTGAGGTAGATGTTTTCGCGTGCCGAGAGATCCAGGTTAAAGCCAGCGCCCATCTCGATAAGGGGGGCGAGGGTTCCGTTGACCTCGCAGCTTCCTGTGGTGGGGCTTAAAACACCCGAGATGATCTTGAGCATGGTAGATTTGCCCGAGCCATTGGTGCCCACGAGGCCAAAGGAATCTCCATGCTTGACTTCAAAGGAAATGTTTTGCAAGGCAAGAAACTCTCGAAAGAAGAGCTCTCGCTTGGCGAGCTTGAGAACGTACTCCTTAAGAGAGTTGAGCTGCTCGTTGGCTATATTGTATACCATCGATACATCGGAAACCTTTACCGCATAGTCTCCTACTGGCTCTGGGTTAAACGTGTATATTCCCGTATCTTTTCTCACTCAAACACCTGCTTATACGTAGAGGATAAAACGTTTTTGAAGCTTACGAAATATCAGTATTCCTACTGCCAGAGTAGATAAGGCCATGCCCAGGCAAATGAGATTGGACTGCAGGCTGGGCACTGTGCCCCACATGATAATCTCACGAAAATAGGTGATAAATTGATAGATGGGGTTCCAAAGTATTGCCTGCTGCGCCACCTCAGGAAGTATGCTTACGGGGTAAAAAATTGCCGAAAGATACATCCAGGCCAAGGTAAACACGCTCCACAAATGCACTACATCTCTAAAGAATACTGCCAAGGCAGAAAGAATTAACGAGAGGCCAGTGCAAAAGAGTAAAACATAAATCATGAGAAGCGGCATCAAGAACACGGTGGGTGTAGGAGCCACCTGAAAGTACAACATGACTATAACGACAGCTGTGAGCGAAAACGTAAAGTTAACCATCTCAAAGATGACCTTTTCCACTGGGAAGATGGCCTTATTAATACGAATCTTCTTGATAAGTGAAGCAGAGTTGAAAATAGAACTAAGGCCAGCGGTGGTCGAGCCGGACACCAGAAGATAGATCAGCTTGCCAAGAATCAAATACAGAGGAAAGTTTTCGATTTCAAATCTGAAGATAAAAGAAAAGACCACCGTGAGCACCAGCATCATAAACAAAGGGTTGAGAACACTCCAGAGCACACCCAAGATACTACGACGGTATTTAATCTTGAAATCCTTGGACACCAAGGAAGTGAGGACAAAAGAGTCGCGCTTTAATCTAGCAAGTAACGAGTTCATAATGGTCAATGATAACACAGTGTAACGGAGAGAAAAATAACGAACCAGCGACAAATCTACGTCAACTCACCTTCAAATGCCAAAACGCATACGTCAAAAACTATTATAATGAGTACTAAATAAGAGCACATGCGCGCAAGCGGCGCAATGGAAAAGCACAAGGCAGGTAGACTGTTGAACAAGAGACGCTCATCATACACCCCCAGGCACCGCAGCGGTGCTGAACCAAGAAGAATTCAGCAGGCAAGCACCAGGAGGAGAGTGCAGGCAGATTCGCTGAGCTCCTCCCAAGAGAGCGCTTGGAGCTCAAAACGAGAGGGCTCAAGAGCGAGCACGCGAGAAAACGCGTGGCGCGCAGCCAATGCACGCTTGAGAAATGACGAGAGGGCAGGCTCCAAGGGTGGCAGGGGCACGAGGAAGGCGAGTTCGAGAAGTATCGAGCGAGCATACTCAAGAGACAGAGCGCACCCAAGCTCGAGAAGGGGCAGGCGCGCTGCCGCCCTCGAGACGCCGGAAGGCAGTCAGCGCAAAAAGCTGAAAATTGCCATCATCATTGTTTTAGCTGTGCTTGTAGCTTTTATAGCGGCTGCAGCAATCTATTCAGCGGTCTTCTTGTCGAGTATTAACAATAACATCAAGATGCCAGAAGAAACCAAAGGTGCTTTGGATAAGGTCTTGGTAGCTCCCGACAACCCCGATGCCTTCTACATCTTAATTGTTGGGTCGGATGCACGCGACGAGCTTGGTCTGGGGCTCTCTCATGGAGTAGGCCGCTCGGACACCATGATGCTCGTAAGGGTAGACAAAGAAGCACCCCTCATGACCATTATTTCGATTCCGCGAGACATAGAAGTGCAACTGCCCGGCTATGGGTCGCAAAAAATTAATGCGGCTTATGCCTATGGTGGGCCAGCAGGTGCAGTAGAAGCTGTCACAAAGCTCTTTGGTGTGCCCATCTCATATTATGTGGAAATAGACTTTGTTGGAATGATTTCGCTGGTGGATACCTTGGGAGGAATCGAGGTATACGTACCGGTAGATATGACGGTCGATGGCGTCTATGTGCCCGCTGGGCATCAGCATCTCAATGGCGCCCAGGCTTTGGCATTTAGCAGAGAAAGAAGCTTTGCAACGGGCGACCTGGTAAGAGTTGAGCACCAACGTGAGGTCATGCAGGCTATCGTCATGAAGATTTTGGCTGCTGATGTGATGAGTATGCCCGGACTGATTACCGAGCTCTCTGTCAATTTCCAAACCACGATGGAGCTGCCAAAGGCCATTGACATGGCAATGGGCTTTAGAGGTATGAATTCCGAGAATATGTATATGGCCACCGTGCCCGTAGACTTTAATAGTCATGATGGTATAGCCTATCTTAAAGTGGTGGAGCCAGACTTTTCTCACATGGTATCTCGCGTAGAACGAGGGCTGCCACCAGAGGGCTCCATCACCAACACAGATTAAGTGGTAGCGGCATGAAGGGCATCATATTAGCTGGCGGTTCTGGCTCCAGGCTTTCTCCGCTTACGACGGTTACCAGCAAGCAGTTGCTGCCGGTGTACGATAAGCCGATGATCTACTACCCACTCTCGGTATTGATGATGGCGGGCATCAGGGACATCCTGATAATCTCTACTCCCCATGATTTGCCTAACTTTGAGAGGCTGCTCAGATGCGGCAGCGACTATGGCATCAATCTTTCTTATGCACAGCAGCCCTCGCCTGACGGTCTTGCTCAAGCTTTCATTATCGGAGAGGATTTCATAGCTGGAGAGTCTTGTGCCCTCGTTTTGGGAGATAACATCTTTTATGGCAATGGACTTGGCAGGCACCTCAGACGTGCCGTAGAAAATGCAGAAGAACATGATGGAGCCACGATTTTTGGTTATTACGTTGCTGACCCCCAGCGCTACGGCGTAGTTGAGTTTGACGATAACAATAACGCGGTGTCCATAGAAGAAAAGCCCGAGACGCCCAAAAGCAACTATGCGGTAACCGGTCTATATTTTTATGACAAGCAGGTATGTGAGCTTGCCAAACAGGTTACCCCATCAAAACGGGGCGAGCTTGAGATTACCACCCTCAATCAGATGTATCTCGACAAACAGGCGCTCTCAGTAGTTACCCTGGGGCGAGGTTATGCGTGGCTCGACACCGGTACGATGGACTCACTTTTTGAAGCGGGAGAGTTCATCAGAACCATCGAGAAGAGCCAGGCGCTCTCTATAGCAGTTATAGAAGAAATTGCCTATGGCAATGGGTGGATCGATAAAGAGAGGCTGCTCGCCTGCGCCCAGAGGCATGGCAAATCACCCTATGGCGAACACCTTTTCAGGGTTGCAGAGGGCAAGATAATCGTCTCGGACGGCAAGGGTTACTGATGAAGCTCTTGATTTGCGGTGCGCAAGGTCAGCTCGGCAGTGTACTCAGTGCTGTACTTGCAAAGGGAGCGTCGGATCTGGGAGCCCTTCCCAGTGTGTATAAAGACGCTCAGCTGGTGTGTGCCGGTGCTGACGAGCTAGATATTACCGATGAGGTCAAGACGCAGGAGTTCATCAGGCAAGGTGCCTTTGACTTGATAATCAATTGCGCTGCAATGACTCAGGTCGATGCTTGCGAGACGCAAGAAGCAGCTGCTTACCAGGTCAACGCGGTGGGGGCGCTCAATGTGGCAAAAGCAGCAGAGCAAATCGGAGCCAAGCTCGTGCAGATGTCGACCGACTATGTATTTTCTGGGGATGACAACAAGGAGTATGTCGAAACAGACCCCACTAACCCACAAAGTGCTTATGGGCGCACCAAGCTAGCTGGAGAGCGAGCGGTGCTTGAAAACTGCAAGACCTCCTTTGTAGTGCGTACTGCTTGGCTTTTTGGAGCTACGGGTCCCAACTTCGTGCTTGCCATACTTGACATTGCTCGCTCAGAGGGCGAGATTACGGTAGTCAATGACCAATATGGTAACCCTACCTATGCCCATGACTTGGCACACGAGATACTGCGTATTGCAGAGGGCAGCGAGTATGGAGTCTACCACTGTACGAGCAGGGGAGTGTGCTCCTGGTTTGATTTTGCCTCAGCAATCGTAGACATGGCTGGAGTAGAGTGCATCAAGCATCCCTGCACGACCAAGCAGTTTGCAAGACCGGCAAAGCGCCCAGCCTATGCCCCACTCAAGAACAAGCGCCTTGAAGATACCATAGGGTGCACCATGCGCTCTTGGCAAACCGCCCTTGCCGTTTACCTGGAAGGGGTGGATACTGTATGAAAACCTATCTCGTAACCGGTGGCGCGGGCTTCATAGGCTCCAACTTCATCTTATATATGCTCAAACGCTACAGTAACATCAGGATTATCAACGTAGACAAGCTCACCTATGCAGGCAATCTCGAAAACCTCACATCCGTTAAGGATGATAGCAGGCATATCTTTGCACAGGCAGACATCTGCGATGCAGATGCCATAGGAGAGCTCTTTGCCACCTATGAGCCAGACTACGTAGTAAACTTTGCTGCTGAGTCTCATGTGGATCGCTCAATAGACTCTCCTGAGATATTTGCACACACCAACATTACAGGCACCCTCACCCTGCTTAATGCGGCAAGAGAGGCTTGGCAAACAGCAGATGGCAGCTATGGTACGTGCAAGTTCTTGCAAGTATCGACAGATGAAGTATATGGCTCTCTCTCATTGGATGAGCCGGGCATCTTTTTTACGGAAAGTACCCCACTTGATCCACATAGCCCCTACTCTGCAAGCAAGGCCTCAGCAGATCTTTTTGTGTGTGCATATAGCAGCACCTACCAGCTGCCCATTAATATAACCCGTTGCTCCAACAACTATGGTCCTTTTCAGTTTCCAGAAAAGCTCATTCCACTCATGATACATAACGCTTTGCAGCTCAGGGCGCTACCGGTATACGGCGATGGGCTCAACGTACGAGACTGGCTCTATGTAATAGATCATTGCAAAGCCATAGACCTTGTTTTACACAAAGGCACTACGGGCGAGGTCTATAACATCGGTGGTCATAACGAACACCCCAATATTGCCATAGTCAAAACCATTATCTCTCAGCTGGCCAACCAGGTAGATTCTGCAATAACCGAAGAGCTCATACAATACGTGAGCGATCGAAAGGGGCATGACAGACGCTATGGTATCGACCCGCAAAAGATTACCGAAGAGCTTGGGTGGGTGCCAGAGACCTCTTTTGAAGAAGGCATTGCCCAGACCATAGAGTGGTACTTGAGCAACGAGGAGTGGGTTGGCCGTGTAACCAGCGGTGCCTACCAGGATTACTACAAAAACATGTACGAGGGGCGATAGATGACGATTATTGAGGCTGGCAACTTTACCTTTAGGCGCACCTCAATTCCTGGCGTCGTCATTGTGGACACCAAGGCTTTTAACGATGAGCGCGGCTATTTTATGGAGACTTATCATAAAGAGCACTTCAGCGCGGGTGGCATTGATGCAGACTTTGTGCAAGACAATCAATCCTCTTCAATCAAGGGCGTACTGAGGGGGCTGCACTACCAAATTGAGCACCCTCAGGCTAAGCTTTTTCGCGTGCTGCAAGGCGAGGTGTTTGACGTGGCAGTTGACATCAGAAAAGGTAGCCTCACCTACGGTAAGTGGGAGGCAGTGGTGCTCTCTGCACAAAACAAAAGGCAGCTCTTCATCCCAGAGGGCTTTGCTCATGGTTTTCTGGTGCTCTCAGACATCGCTGAGATTGCCTACAAGTGTACCGATTACTACCATCCCGGCGACGAGGGCGGCATAGCCTGGAATGACCCCACCATCAACATCCAGTGGCC
>WQXH01000004.1 GCA_009784945.1 Coriobacteriia bacterium
CGGGGTGAGGTGTAGGTTCTAGTGATCCGGCGGCCCAGAGTGGAATGGGGGAGTGGATTGGCAGGCAGTAGCTTGCTTCATATCTCCTTTTGGACGATTTTCCCACAATACAATTCATCGCGGAAAAGGTCATAAACGAATGGCGAGCTTGAGAGATAGAGGCCTGTTTCAACATCATCTAACTTGCCGAACACCTCGGAGTTATAGAACTGCGCAAGAGCCTCCTTTGCTTCAATAGCATTGTCGGCAGCATGATATTCGATAACATCACGGATGATATATTCCTTTAGTTGCTCTGGCTTACTCATCCACTTCTCCCTTAAACTCCAACGCTGCCAATGCCTTTTTAGTGTGAAAGGAGTACTGGCTGTTAAGGTGGCGGAATTCCATTCCCCGTGCAAGCATCTCAAGCGTAATCAGATTTTCCATATACTGCCTGAATAGAAGCACCATATCGTCGTTTGCTACTGGCCCGATGACAATATCATACTTGGCATCATGGTTGCAGTCTGGCGATTCCATGTTATTGAACGACTTGCTCCGGTTGTTCATGACAAAAAGTGCCCACTCTTTGCTTGGAGTGTCGAAGGTTCGGACATTTAAATCCTCTGTTACAACTTCATTGAAGCTATAGGAACTGACGACTTCTCCGCCTCCGTACAAGCGTGACACTCTGCTGGCCATACGTAACGCCTGATCAAAGTAGGGTGTCAGGTAAAATCCAGTCCCAAAATCCCGGAAAGGGCGGCAAAGTTCCAGCTTGATTTGGGGGACGGCAGTGTTAGAGCCATGGAACAGTATCACGCCAATCACCCTCCTGCGCGCAGCGTGACGATTTTTAAATCCTCTACGGCATCTTCAAGCGACAGGAGATGCTCGGTGTCGTAGAACTCCATTAAAAAGTCGATTCCGCCATAGGCGTCAAGGTACCTATAAGCCTCCTGAGTTGAGTAATCTGAGGCACGAGCAAATGCCCCAATACAGGCGACTACGTAGGCAATCATTTTTCTGTCTTCGCTGCTCATGTAGTTATTATACAATGCAACACTACAAGTAACTTTATCTATTTATAGCGGTTTACTTGTCTGGCAATCGATCGTAGAGTGCAAGAGAGCATAAGCAGGGCAACTGTCATTGTCATTACCCACCCATAGTCATCCAAATTTCGGAAGAGCCCATAGCAATCCGAGAGCCTCAAGGGGACGACTCCATTGACACCTTTTTAGCTACCTTTACCTGATGCTCATCAGGACGAAACTGAGCCGCAACAGCGTTTGTATTTCTTGTCGCTTCCACACGGGCAAGGGTCGTTTCGTCCGACGTGCTTACGGGTTTGCGTTGGCTTGCCGTAGGCTTCTGCCCCAGATAGCACGGAATCGACGGCCCAGGCAGGTAGCTCGAGGTCAAAATGCGCCTGGTCGCTTTCGTGTTCAAAATCATCGTAGTCATAGGGTTCATCTTCAAAGGCAAGATTATCCAGGTAAGACATCCACTCTGCATGCGCTTGGGCATGATTGGCTCGTAGCCGCTCTGGCTCCAGGGCTGCAATGACAGCCTTGACCTCATCAGGCATGACAAAAACCAGCTCATCCTTTTCTGCATAGATACCGATGAGACCAGACTCCCTACTGAGGATAGGCACGTTTTGATCATTGATATCTTTGCGCACTTCATCACATTCGCAGACAGCCATGGTTGTCTCGAATTCGTGTTCTGGGAGCTGTATGAGCAGGCTCTCGACAAGTGAAGAGTCCACAAGCATAGCCAAGGCCATGTCGTAGTAATCACTGTAGCTTTGTGGGTATCTGGGAACATCGACTCTGCCGGTGATAATGTCATCTAGTGGTGTGTTCATATGCTTGGTACGGTAGAGGCTGGTTGCGACATCTCCGAGCTGGGTGGTGCTCATGCTGTCGAGCATGCCAGAAAGAGAATGAGCAGGCTTGCCGCGGTAAGCTTTGCTCCTATTGAGAAAGCTGGTACGTTCGTCTTGTGGCAGCGAGCGAGCCTGTAGCATGTTGCGGTACCAGGACTTCTCCAGCTGCATCCGAGGCTCTTGCAGTCCATCGGATTCCTGCGCAGCCTCGTAGCAGCTTACGAGCACTGGTGAGTCTACCTGCTCATCTACCTCCTCAGCTGTATGTCCAGCAAGAAGCCAGCTGCGAGTAGTGTTGTAGACATGAGTGATGAAATCCAGCGTGGGGTCGCCCACCTTAACCTCAAAGGTGATACCGCGGTGGAAGAAGGGGGCAGTGAGAAACTCGAACAGATAGCCGTAGCGGATGCTCTGCTCCAGGTCGATGAGTGCAACGTTAGCTGTGTTCTCGCTTGCGCCATTATCCTCTACAAGATGCTTCAGCAATGCCCGAGTGGCTTCGTTTTGGGGGTAGTCATCACATTCATCTAGATTGCTCCACGCGAGCAACTCTCCTAGCGTTGGCAGATAGCGGGGATACTCTGAGGTGGTGTAGTAAAGCTCGACAAATCTGGCAAATGCACCGTCGCTCTCTTCGCCTCCTTCCTCATCTCCGTCCTCGTTCTCTTCGTAGTGTAGATCGTAGTCTGTTTCCACCAGCTGCTTGCTGATTAAGAATAAATCGCCATCGTATTCGTGGAGGCAGAAATCATCATTGTCATCACAAACACTGAGAAAGAAGGCAATCGCATCTTCCAAGTTGAATACCACAGAGTAAAGCTCTTTGGCAGTTCTAACAAAGTCTGCCAAGTTCACGAATCCAAATAGCCTTACCGATCCCAGCGCAAGCTCCAACAGCTTGTCAGCTATGGGCATGGCGTTAAACCTTGCTACCTGTGCACTATTGTTAGTCATGTTAGCCTCCAATTTTGATTTGTCTGCAGAAAACTGCTATATAACAGTTTCATCGAAACACAAGGGGACGGAGGTTTTGTGTTATTTGCTGCTCACCACTCCAAAGGGCACTCCTGTGATGCGGGAGATTAGACGTATTGAAAAACCCTCCTCCCTCAAACGCTTGAGATGATTGAGCGTATCCTATTCCAAGATGACGGCTCTCATGCCCCATTTTGTTTTTGAGGCTTCCTTATCTCCTTTGTTATATCCTTAATCTGCGATTCGCTTACAACAACTAACCACGGTCCTGGGCGTTGCGACAGTTTAATAATTCTTTACATATGCTTTTTGAAGACAGCCTCCATATCATCGTTGCTCATGTTCTGATGCACTAAGCAGAGAAATCGTACAGCATTTAGAAACACAGCTTCACGTTCTATCTTGTTCTTTCTGATATGTGCGTCTTTGGTAATAAATAGAAGTTGTTCACGACCCGCTAGTTCAAGAATCTCTCTATCTAAGACGTCCTGCCTGCCAAACTTTTCAGTGACGGTTATTACATCGAAGCCCGCGCTTCGGAACACCTCTGGGATTCTATCGGTTCCGAGGCAATGATCTATTAAGGCTTCAGGCAGCAAGTTTGACATGAGGGCGTATCATATCCTGTACGGCAGCCTCATCAATTTGAAACTCCCGAGCAATTACCGCCAGTGGCTCTCCAGCCATGAACAGTCCGATGACATCTTCGACTCGAGTACGCGTTCCCTCGAAAACTGGTTGACCGTAAGCAATTCTTGGGTCAGCAACAACATCAGCATAGCCATATACTTTGAGCCTTACCGCCTGTGGATAGTCATCCTCTGCCCACCTAATCAATTGGAGTCCTTCGTTAATGACTTTGGGGATAGCTATCTGCAAGTCTCGTGCGCGCGTCCACTCAGCATCAGTTTTGCCATAATCAATTAGTATGTCTTTGCCATCGGTAGCGAGATAGCCCTTTTTAAGCAACTCGGGTCCCAACTCTTTGCGCACAACAAGCATGCCAGAGGCAATGGCCTGAAGCGAAAGCCCCAGTTCACGAAATATGGTGAATAGCTGAGCTTCAACAAGAGCAGCAAACGGAAGACGTGGACCTCTTGGAGTTTCAGGGGCACCCATCGTGAGCAAGTGCTCTTTATTCACCCAATACCGTAAGGTGTCAGGCTTTAGTCCCAAGAACTGTGCTGCTTGGCTGGTGGTGTAGATAGGTTCTGTAAAGCGCTCGTCGAACATTTCACGCTCCTTCCCAAAAGACTCAACTTATTCTAGCACAGCCTGAATGGATAACGCGTTTCTGTGCTCGCCAGGGCTCAGTCAAACATTACTGGAGGCACCTTCCTGGGAGCTGACCTTTTGTACTCCACAGCTGGATACCCAAGTACCAGGGTGGCAACCACCCTACTGTCCTTCGTAACGCCCAGCTTTTTCTTGATCTTGCCAGAGTATCTGGCTGCCCTTACAAAAAAACCGCAGTAGAATACACCAAGCCCCAGACTCTGCGCCAGGAACTCCATGGAAGAAGCCGCGAGCGCTCCATCAACTTCAGTATTGGCCTTTATCACGATGACGGCAGTGCCACCTCTGAAGAGAAAATCATCGTCAAGAGAGAGATTCCTATATCTGCCGAGGAAAGGTCTGGCAAACTTGAGAGCCTTACGAAAGAACGAGACGGCAATTGCCTCATACTCCGCAATGTTTTCTGAGATCACGACATAGGACACTCCCTGTTTGTTTGAGGCGGTGGGCGTGCGCCTTCCTGCCTCGACGAGCTGCATGAGGGTTTCTTGGGGAATCTTCTCGTCAGTGAACTTTCGCACCGAGCGACGCGCCTTAAGCTGGTGCATCACAGCGTCTGCGTCCACTCTCCAGTCTGGCCTCATCTCCTCTGGCTTATCGTCGCATCCCAGTATTGTCACAGCGCCCTGGGGGCAGATGGCCACACAGTGCCCGCATCGTGCACAGTCTCCACCCTGAAGACGTGCTTTCTTGTCAACAACGGTGATGATCTGCCATACGCAGTCGTCGCGGCAGCGGCCGCAGCCGATGCAAAGATCAGTATTGATTGAGGTGCCTTGTACGAGTGCCATGATTGCTCCTTTAACCATTTAAAAGCAACACCAGCTGGTGCTCAAGACGAGTATAGCTTGACATCAACACGTATAACGTGACAAGTCTAAAACGCGGTCATTTAAAGGAGGTCCAATGATAGGACGGAAAGACCCCGTGAACCTTTACTACAGCTTGACATTAGAAAATTGCCCCCGAAAATTGCCCTTTGTTTTTTTTGGGAGGATTGTTCGTATTTGCTGATATTTTGCGCTATGTCATCGTTCTAGTCACGGAATACCAGTGTGAGCAGGTAATACTTAGATTGATTTTCGCTGTCTCCGCTCTCGTCTGCAAAGACCGACAATTCCCTCATTTTACTCCAAACACAGTAGTGGCGAGGGATAGCCCTCGCCTACTGGAAGACCAGACCCTTGCAGGTCAGTCAGTGGAGATATTGTAGCATGTTTCGATGCCAAATTTGGGAAAAGAAGCTGATGGTAAGGAGACTGTCATCCGTCTCCTCTGGCTTATACCGCTCGCTCTTATCGAAAGTAGAATGAAAACGTTATACTTTTGACATGGAGAAAGTAAGTATCCCTCGACTTAGCTGGGGGATACTTGCTAATGAGTGGATTGGCTCATTCAAAAATCATAGAGTGATGTAACACTATTTGCAAAAAAGACTTGGCAGCTCCGAATGTGGCGACAGGAGGGCAACCTTGATTGAGGATAATCTCAAAGAGCTGGAGGAAGAGCTCGCCCAGTTATTGGAAGCTTGTTCAGCCATTGATTGTCAGATCAGCGAGCTGGAAGGCCGCATAGAGCTTCTTAAAGCGCGGGCATCAACTGTGCCAGGAGCGGACACACTGCAGCTTTTTCCAGCCGACCCGCTGCCTGATATTCTTGAAGACGTAGCGGACGAGAAGTCAATCGTGAGCCGCTCAAGCTCACTGGAAGAAAAGTACCAACTCTTTGTCTCCCTCTTTGCGGGGCGCCCCGATGTGCATGCCAGAAGGTTTGAGAGTAAAAGTGGCAGCAAGGGCTACTCCCCAGTTTGTGCCAACCAGTTTAACAGCAGCTTTTGTGCTAAGAACCCAAGAGTTAAGGGCAAGGCTAATTGTATTACCTGCTCTCACCAAGCTTTTGAGCCGATTACGCTTGAGGCATTTGAAGCTCATTTGAGCGGAGAAGATCCAAGAAGTCGAGATGTTCTAGGAGCCTACCCCATTGATGGAGATGATAGGTGCTCCTTTATTGTTGCTGACTTTGATGGCAAGAAAAGACCTGAGGGCGAGAGCGATGACCAAAGCGTTGACCAAAGCTTTGGCAGCCAAGACTCCACTGCTAATGACATAGGCAATGAAGCAACAGGCCTGAAGGCGTTTGAGACAGCAAACGCTTTCAGACAGATTTGCCTTGCTCACCAAATACCAGTCTATCTGGAAATATCGAGGTCGGGGAGGGGGTACCATGTCTGGCTATTCTTTTCAGGACAAGTCCCAGCTTTGCTGGCGAGAAGGCTGTTTACCAAGATTTGGACTCTCACCATGGAACAAAATCCGAGCTTCGATTTTTCTGTCTACGATCGCTTCATTCCTTGTCAGGATACCTTGTCAAGCCATGGACTACAGGGAGGCCTTGGGAATCTGGTTGCACTGCCTTTTCAGGGCAAAATGCGCAAGAGCAAGTTCACGAGCTTTTTGGATACGCAGGGCAAGGTGTATCGCGACCAGTGGGAGCTTCTTAGCAGAGTTAAGCGACTGGACACTCAAGAGCTGGAGTCAGCCATTAGCAGGTTGGCGAAGGGAGCAGAACTGGGCGAGCTCATGTCACTCGACGACAGTGAAATACCGCAGAAGCCATGGGCAAAGAGGGCGCCTACAGCCAAGCTCAGCAAAAGTGACTTCTTGGGAGAAGTAGAGATTACTCAGGCTAATATGCTGCATATTGAAAAGGCGACTTTGAGCCCTAGCGCGCAAAATAGGATACGCAGGCTTGCAGCCTTCAGTAATCCAGAGTTCTACAAAAAACAACGAATGCGACTGAGCACGTATAATGAGCCCCGTGTAATAGCAACATACAAAGAGGATGATATGTACTTGAGCCTACCTAGAGGCACTGTGCTAGAGCTCAGAAGCCTGCTGGACGGCATCGGTGCCAAATATTCATTTACCGACATTAGAAATGCTGGCACAGCGTTGGATGTCAGGTTCATGGCAACACTGAGAGGTGATCAGCCGCAAGCGCTTGAGGCTATGCTAAACCATGATACTGGTGTGCTCTCGGCCGGCACCGCATTTGGTAAAACTGTGGTGGCAGCTAGCCTGATTGCCAGTAGAAAGATTAACACCTTGGTTTTGGTGCATAATCTCAAGCTGCTCGAGCAATGGAAAGCTGCTTTAAAAGGCTTGCTGGAAATATCAAATGAGCCTGCGCAGAGGCTCACGCCAACAGGCAGAAAGAAGAAGACCGAAATAATTGGGGAGTACCACGGCGCTAAGAAAAACTGTTCTGGGCTTGTAGATGTTGCGATGATTCAGTCTCTCTATAAAGGTGGCTTAGTTGAAGATTTTATCAAGGACTACGGGATGGTGATTGTTGATGAAGCCCATCGCGTGCCAGCAGTGAGCTACGAAGGCGTGTTGCAACAGGTACAAGCAAAGTACGTTTACGGCCTTACTGCCACTCCTTCTAGAAAGGATGGGCGCACGCCAATTCTATTTTTTGAATGTGGCCCAGTCAGATACAGAACAGACGCAAAGGAGTTGGCAAAAAATCGCCCCTTTGATCACTATATGATACCGAGATTTACGAGCCTACAAAAAACATCAGTTCGAGACGAAAAGAGCTTCACTGCCTTGGTGAGCGGCATTGTTTTGGACGCTGATCGCAACAGGCTGATTGTGGACGATGTCCGAGCGGCGCTTGATCAAGGGAGAAAGCCCATTATTCTCTCGGACAGAACTGAGCATGTTATCGCATTAGCAGAGGAGCTCAGCAAGTCATGCGATAACGTGATTACCCTGCTTGGAAAGCAGAGCAAGCTAGAAAAGCAAGAGGCAACCGAGCGCTTAGATAAGCTGCCAGACGATGCCAGTTTTGTACTTATCGCAACGGGGAAGCTAGTGGGAGAAGGCTTTGACTACCCAAGGCTGGACACCCTGTTTTTGGCAGTGCCGATATCATGGGAAGGGCGAATTGCTCAATATGCTGGGCGACTGCACAGGATTTATGAGGGAAAAAACGACGTGCATATATATGATTACATCGACTCATCCATCTCAATGTTGGACAATATGTACCACAAGAGAATCAAGGGCTACAAAGCTATTGGTTATCAAATCCTGCCGACTGCGGATATGCCTGCCAGCGCATCGACCTCCAGCTTCATATATGGAAAAGATGACTACTGGAACGCGTTTCAACGTGATTGCATCGATGCAAAAAAAGAAATTGTGATTTCTAGCCCTAAGATACAGCTTCACCAAGCATCCAAGGCTCTAAGTATGCTAGCTGCGCCAATGCTCAAAAACGCGGTGCTGACGGTCTTAACCCTACCTCTAGAAGAGCTCAGCGAAAAGGCTAGACCGGTTGCTGAGTCATGCATCGGACTGCTCGAAGAACAGGGCATTAAAGTGGCTCGCAAGCCAGGGCTTCATCAGAAGATGGCCATCATCGACCAGGAAATTATCTGGTACGGCTGTATAAACCTGCTTGGAAACGTTATGAAAACCGACAACATCATGCGTATCCAAGACAGCGTGATTGCTCAAAGCCTGCTTGCTGAGTTAAACAGATGAGAAGCGTGGGTTTCTCATCAAAAGCTTAAGGAGCAGCCCGCAGAAATGAAATAAAAGAAAGGCCTTGAAGCTATCAAGTTGCCCTTCAACTGCGGCAGCATCTGCTGTAACAACCACAACGCCAATCACCAAGAGAGCCTTTACTGCTACTGCTTGCAGTCAAGAGCTGGCCAAGCAGATTCAATTACCCTGTTCTTTCTCAGTATTCAGAGATATTGCAGGTCGGAGGGGTATAGCCGCTTGCCACTTTCTAGCGACTCGCGAGCTCTGTCAATTCGATCTGACCATTCTTGTGTCGACTTGGCGCGCTCATATGCCAGCTTCAGCTGGTAAGCAATATCTCTGGAGAGCTCATAATCATCCTCGCAGATGCCGAGGCGCCTCAAGTCTCGAAAGAGATATTTCCATGGGTTACCATAGCTCTCGTCTGGAAAGCCTGTTGCATGGCAGAAGTCCTCGTTGAGCCTCCAGGTAATGTCAGGCTGGAATAGCTGGCTTTCGTCCAGCCATTTTTCCATGTAGCCGAGCGTTTCGATTGCCTTGTTCATGCAAGCTACTGGGCTTCGGCCGTGTGTCTTGGTAAACTCTGGTGGCCCAGCGGCAGCTAGATAAGTCTCAATCTGCTCGGCAGTGTAGCCATCGCCTTCCATTGCCTGCTTGATACCACTGATTACAAGTTCATCGATGTGCTTCCAGCTGGCTGCCTTCATGCCAGCAAACACCAGTGAGTAGCGGCTTGAGGCGTTTACAGCGATGAGCGTGCTGCTGCCGATGCCAGTGACTCTGTGGACTCCCCAGCAGAAGATGAGGTCTATAGGCTCGCCGTAGGGAGGCTGCTTCAGCTTTAGGAATTTCTGAAAGGGTATGGGTAGTCCAAGCTGCATCGTGCCACCTTTTTAATCGTATACGTTTTGGATTCTATTGTAACTGGTGGCGGAGGAACTTGCGCGAGCCGATATTCCGCCATTACAATTGACAATTCCGTACTCTAAGCTGCTATGGGCTTGTAGCAGTGGTACCAGAAAGAAACGAACATAAGTTTGCTATTGCAGGTGACAAGGGGACGGGGCGTTTGTCAACTTTGATACAATAGATTCGACAAGTAATGATTACTGCAGAAAGGGCAATGTATGCCAAGACAAGCACGATTACTCAGCGAGACGGGCATCTATCACATCATCTTTCGCGGGGTGAACCGATGTCACTTGTTTGAGGAAGCAGATGACTTCGAGAAAATGCTCGAGTTGCTTACTATTGCTAAAGAGGAGCTGGGCTTTGAGCTATTAGCATACTGCCTGCTAGACAATCACGCACACCTTTTGCTCAAGGAAAAATCCCCAGGCGAGATTACCAAGGTAATGTTGAAGCTTTTGTCTCCCTATGCCTTTTGGTTCAACAAGAAATATGGGCGAAGCGGTGCGCTCATTGCTAATCGTTACAGAAGTGAGCGTGTCGAAGACGACGAGTATCTACTCACACTTGTCCGTTACATCCATCAAAACCCCCTGCTGGCAGGCGCGAGCCGTCAAATAGACGGGTATCGCTGGTGCAGCTTTCCCGACTATGCTTTGGGCCGCTCCAACCTGACCGACACGCGATTTGCGCTAGAAATGTTCTCGACAGATAAAATCAAAGCTATCAAGGAGTTTAGATCGTTTCATGATACCTTGGAAACCAAAGACTACTCTTATTCCAGGGAGGTCAAAAGAACCAAAGAGGAGATGCGGCAGGAATTCCTTTCTCTACTTGGAGAAGTGGAGCCTAGCTCTCTTGTTGGTCTGCCCAAGCCTGAGCGGGATGCCATCTTAACCTCACTGCGAAAACAGGGTTTCTCAATACGGGAGACAGAGAGACTAACTGGTGTGTCGAGAGGCATCATTGCAAAGTGTGTGACGAAAGGGGCATGAGAACTCAGTCATCAAAAGATGACAAACGCCCCGTCCCCTTGTCAACCCTGAAGTATTGTGACTACTAAGGAAGGCTGGGCGCAGTTAATTGCCTAGGTGTTCTTGGGCGATCCTCTTTATACTTGCGTTAAACTTAAGGGGAGAAAATACTCCTGAAAAAGATGTTACGTGAATCTAACTAAAACATACCAAAAAGACTTGCGCAAGCTGGTGCTACTTGTATTTCTCTTCATCTTGGGGATTCGCCTTGCTCTCTTTCAACTACTGGCTTTCATCAGATACGCAACAGGCGAACTAGGGTGGGAGTTAACGCAAAACACCTGGTGGTCCGAAGCTGTGCTGATAACAACGCTTATCGGCGCCGTGGTTATCATCTCGTTTTTGCATGACAAGCGCCAGATGATAAAAGTCAATGAGCCCATCAAGCTCAAGGTTTTTGGGTTCGGCTTGGTCTTGGTTATTGCTACTAAGGGCGCACTTGACGTCATGCAATTCATTATTAACCGGCTGCTAGAGCACGGGGGACTTGCACCTCTCTTGTCTTGGGCACCAAGTTCTCCTGCGCTTCTTACCATACTTTTGATTGTTCTTATTGCTCCGTTTTGCGAGGAGTTTATTTTTAGGGGAGCAATCATGCAATCCTTTACACGCTTTGGTGCCAACTTTGCCATACTCCTTTCGGCGGTGCTATACGGTGCTTTTAAGGCGCTGCTTTTTCAATCTATGGCTGCCTTTTTTGCGGGTCTCTTTTACGGCTATCTCGCACAGAGGTTTTCCTTAAAATGGGCTATGATTGCACATTCGCTTTGCAGCACCTTGCTCTTGCTCGCTCACTATACTCCCAATCTTATCTTGCAAGTAGTGTATGTTGCTGCCTTCATTGCAAGCATGGTGACAGTAGTCTTAAAACGTAAAACTATTGCCGCGGAAATAAGCGCCCGCAGGCCTGCGAGCATGAGCGCTGCCCTGGCAGCTAAAAAAGGAGCGCAAGATGAGCAGGGGCAAAACAGCCAAGACCTCAGCGCAGGGGAGGAGCCCAGGCCACACCCCTTTATTAGCGCCTTTTCTGGTTGGCAGATGGCAGTAGCGTTGTGTTTAGCCGTGGTGGCACACAGGTTCTCCTTTGCTATACCTAACTTGCTCATAGTTTTAGTCTTAGGATTTATTGCTGCTACCATTGCAAGTTACCACATACGCACAAAGACATAGGAGAACTCCCAATGGCCTCTATTCTCATAATCAATCTGCCTTGGTCAGGACACGTAGCCCCAACCTTGCCTCTGGCAGAGGCTTTAGTAAAGCGTGGACACAAGGTGTCCTACATTAATGCAGAGGAATATCGCGGACAGATAGAAAAAACAGGTGCACATTTCATTCCTTATCAAGAGGGGGCCATGGCTCATAAGAAAACGGGCAAGATTTATCCTGCCGCCTATGATACTGCGCTCTTTCAAGATGAAAAGTTTGACCTGCTTATATACGATTTTTTCTTTTTTCCAGGCACGAGAATTGCAGAGATTTTAGGTATACCCAGCGTACGAGTGTTTTCTCAAATGGCTTGGAATAAACAAAGGATTAGCCAGGCTACTCCCTACTTTGTTTTATGTCTGCTTGCTGTCAACGCCCTTGTGATGCCCAAAAGAAATGTTAAGCACATGGGGCTTACTAAAAACAATAGAACCATCATTAGATCCGTTCTTTTGGATAAACCAGCACTTAATATTGTTAATGTGCCCAAAGCGTTCCAGGTTAAGAGCGAGACGTATTCTGACGATTACCAGTTTGTTGCGCTTCCTTATGATGACCTGGTTGATCATATCTCAAGCGATGACTACGTAGCTACAAGCGTATCGCAAACCAACAGAGGCAGGATTCCTTACGATAAAATGAAGTTGCCCATAGTCTATGTTTCTTTAGGGAGCATGTATACCAGCAAGAGCTTTTTAAAGAAGTGCATCGGTGCTTTTGGCAATAAGGATTTGTCGGTAGTTATCAATACGGCCAAGGTGCCCCCAGCTGCGCTGGGAGAGCTTCCAGATAATATCTATGCCTATTCTTACGTGCCACAGCTAGAGGTATTGCAGCATGTCGATGTCTTTGTAACTCACTGTGGAGCAAACAGCACCAACGAGGCGCTTTACTTTGGTGTTCCTATGGTAGGAATGCCCTATCTCTTTGATCAAGAGTTTAATGCAAACCAGGTTAAAAGGCTGGGTTTGGGTACTCGGATTAGCATTGTGTTTTCTGGCAAAAAGCGCCTGTACAATGCCGTGCAAGAGGTCTTACAGAGCAAGACCATTCAAGAACAAACAAAAGCCATGCAAAACCGCTTGAAAGATGAAGGTACTGTTGAGGACGCTGTGGCTCGCATAGAAGACCTGCTGGCTTAATTAGGTTATGACATCAAAAGCATAGCCTTGCTCAATCAGCCAATCCAGCGAGCGAGGAAGGGATCCCTTCATGCGTTCCTCTGACAATTCATTGTCGTGAAACACAATAATTGACCCGTTGCGCGTGTACTTTTTAACTCCCTTAAAGACTTTGTCTGCGGTCATATACTTGCTATAGTCTCGGGTGATTATGTCCCACATGACAACTCGGTATTCTTCCTTCAAAATATTAAACTGAGACTTGCGCAGCTGCCCGTAAGGAGGGCGAAACAACTTGCTGTCTATGAGCTTTGATGCCTTTCTCACATCATCTAGGTAGTCGTCGTCGTCTACTCTAAAGCCTGCGGGGTGGCGGTAGGAATGGTTGCCAATGGCATGCCCTCGATCTTGCGTCATTTGGTAAATCTCAGGAAACTTCTCAACTTTATTTCCTACGCAAAAAAAAGTTGCCTTGATATGGTAGCTATCAAGCAAGTCCAGTATCCAAGGCGTGATTTGAGGATGAGGACCGTCATCAAAGGTGAGGTAGGCAATCTTATAATCTTTACTGTACCTAAATTCAGCGCCCGGGTACATCATGCGGTGCACCCTAAAAGGTCTTTCAATAAACATAGTAGCTATATCCTCATGTCTTTCTTATGAGCCAGTGAGCAGCCCAAGCCTGCTGGCTGTTGGCACCTGCCCGTTATTACTTGCACACTCTTTCCTCAAAGATGCAACCTTCGAGCGCTCTTGATTAAGTAGCTACCAACATACTATCACATACCTATTCGACTATGCTCACCGTCAAGCTCCGTTGTCATCATGCGCTCAGCGTGGCACGGTCTGCGTTGCCGCCGTAAGCCTAATCCTTGCCCAAGGCTATTTCCGAGCCGTTTTCCAGAAAACTGATCGAATCACGATGTGACATCGAAAACGAGTTCCTATAAAAACGGATCCCTTAAAAGCGCCCTGCTCTTGCATGGTAGAATCATCTTGTCCGCTTAGAAAGGATGACTATGCCTACTTTCAGAGAGTTCCTCCGTGTTGCCGAGGTCACCAAGAAAGACAAAACCTCCGGCAAGCGCATGAAAGAGATCTACGAAATCGTCAAGAAGCATGATGCCTTCAAGGGTCTTACTCCAGAAAAAGCTGTTCTCATCCTTGAAGACTTGGGCCCCACCTTCGTTAAGATTGGGCAGATTGCCTCGAATCGCGCTGACGTACTACCCCGAGAATACTGCGAGGCCTTTGCGGAGCTGCGCACTCATGTGCCCCCTGATTCTTTTGAGGTCATTATCGAGACCGTCGAGCGCTCCCTTAAGGTGCCATGGTCTGAAGTATTCACCTTTATCGACGAAAAGCCTCTCGGCTCAGCCTCCATTGCGCAAGTGCATAGGGCGAGCCTCTTAGACGGAACCATAATTGCCATCAAGGTGCGACGCCCCGGCATCGTAGACACCATGGCAGAAGACATCATGCTAATGAAGCATCTGCTCACCCTTGCCGAGTTCACCACGTCCTCGCATAAGAGCACCGTGTTCTCCTTTGAGAGACTGGTTTGCGAGCTTGAGCGCACCACAGCTGACGAGACTGACTTTACCGTTGAGCTGAGCAATCTTGTACGCTTTCATCATGACCGAAAGGGCGAGTCAGGCATTACCTGCCCCCTTGCCTTTCCCGAACATAGCACCGATGAAGTCCTGGTGATGGAGTACGTTACGGGAATCCTTGCAGCCGACAAAGACAAGCTCATAGCCAACGGGGCAAATCCCACCAACATTGCCCAGCGCCTTGCCACCAGCTACGTTAACCAGATTATTGATGACGGCTTCTTCCATGCCGACCCTCATCCGGGTAATATCCTCATAGACGGCAGCAGCATTATCTGGCTTGATCTGGGCATGACCGGCATGCTCACCACTAATGAGCAGGCACTGGTAGGAAGAGTGTTTTCTGCGGTTGCCTCTCGCGACTCCTTTGAACTAAAAGAGTGCCTGCTTGCCCTGGCCAAAGCAAAAGGTGAGGTAGATCACGGACGCCTGCTCGAGCAAATGGATGCCATGCTGGCATCTTATGCCACCACCGATCTTTCTGACATCAACATTGGCATGGCATTCATGGAGGCCATTGACATTCTACGCACGCAAAACCTCTCTTTACCTGCGTCCTTTACCATGCTTGCCCGCGGCTTCATCACCATTGAGGGCGTGCTGAGCGAGCTCGCGCCAGAAATCAGCATCGTCGAGATTGTCTCCAAGCATGTGCAAAAGAAGTACTTTGATCTTGAGCATATAGTCAACAAGTCCAAGGGTCTTGCCTACACCAGCATGCGCTCGATTGAGTCCACGGCAAAGCTGCCTACGCAGGTGTCAAACACCCTCTCGATGCTCAACCGAGGCGAGCTCAAAGTTACCACCGACCTCAAGCCCTCCGGGGATCTCTTGGCCTCCTTGTACGCCGTTACAGGACGCCTCGCACTTGCCTTGATTTCGGCAGGACTCTTCATTGGTTCTAGCGTGCTCTGCATGACCGACCTGCATCCCCAGATTTTCAACGTACCCCTGCTCGGCTTTCTCGGCTACATCGGTGCCTTTGTCCTAGGCGTCTACGTCATCTGGGAAACCCTCGCCTCCCGCCATAAACAACGCAATCACCAAAAACCTAACTAACCGCAAGCACCAGTCAGAGTGGCAATCAGCATGATGAACCAAAACTGGAGGCTTTGGTCATCAGCGCAGCCTGGGGCATTTCTTGGTCTGGAAGCCAGAAGCTCGAAGCTCAAATATCTTTTAGAGGGATGACATAGGGACAGTTCTGCTGTCACCTCTAGTTGACATATGCGAGCGTATCATTGAACTTGAAGTTCAATGATAGAGGCTGTCTCGTTCAGGCAGGCACATACCCTTTATCGAGGTACCGGAGCTTTTCGATTCTCTCCCAGTCGTCGCTGTACTTAATCTCATGGTGCTCGCACCATTCGCGAGCAGCTTGAAATGCGGCCTTGTCCTTGAAATGGAAATAAGCTTGCAGTTTTCCTATAGAGGCAGCTGTATCTTTGAAACGGCGAAATGCGCCTCTTCCCTCGATTGCTACAAAGAGCAACTGGCGGTCGTGCTCGTTATCCAAGGTCTCTATGAAATCCTCCATAAGCCGGTATTCCTCACGTGTTGATAGCGACTCAATATCAACCAGCTCATGCCCAACCAGCTCAATGACACAGTCTATAGACTCTTCGTAGCTTAAAATGTCAAAGGCGTAGCTATCTTCATACTCCTCCCTCAGGCAATCGCATGCTTCCTCCGCGGCTATACCGTTTTCTAGGATTGCGCTCTCCAAAGCTTCAAGGAGCTCAAGCAGGCATCCATCCAGCTCGACAGTTTCGCCGGTTTTCTTGTCAAGATAGAACCCCCAATCATCGGACATCGATCCTTCAATGCCATCGACAATTCTTGAAAGTGCCACAGTAATCATTGTCATCCTCTCGCTGCGATAATCGGACTGAATAATAGTGCTGCCAGTCAGTCATGCTGCCAGTTTGTAACCCTCCTTGTGGTTCAGTGCAACATCATTGGAATCAGTATACCTGACTATAAAGCTTACGAAACTCTTCTATTGTCAGAGTGGGAGCTTCAAAGTACCCATCAAACTCCTTCTTGAGCTCACTGATTTCTGTTTCTGGATGAGCTTTACTCCAGCTATAAAACTCATTATCAATGATTGTGGATACGTCGTCAGGCACCCAGTTTCGAAACTCGTTGTTGCCCTCCGCTTCATATCTCAAAAGCCCAAAAATGATAGCCCTGAAGCAGGCTTTTTCTTGCGCTTTTAACCCAAGCCGACGGTACTTTTCTATCTCTTTGTCATAAAGCAAGACGCAGGCCTCCAGCATTTCAAAAGCTACATCTCCAGGGTCTTGGTATCCGTAGTAGCTTTTTCCTGAGCGCTCCCATAAATCAGTAACATCAAGCATGTTGAGGTTGCGATAAAGACCGTTGGCCATTTTTTCCTCATCTTCATCTTTGAGCAGTGCTTTTGCCAAGCTGTCAATTGTGCAGCGCATTTCGTTGGCGGCTCCTAGACTTTTGAGCACCTGTAGTGCTTGGGCATGGCTTAGCTCACTTATCATGCCCTCAAATGTTGATGTATTCATTAGTAACCTCGCTTCCTCTAATGTCAGGCTCTTTGCCATATGCCCATGATAGAAAAAGAGATGTACTAAATTATACGCATCAACTGAGCTGCCCAGAGAAAACAAACTTCAGCAGTTCTGCAATCCTGCATATGCCAACAACAGCGGCGTAAGGCTCAGCGTAAGGCTCAGCCCTGAAGGAATGTAGTCTGTGGTACAATTGAGTGGCAAATGCTAGCAATCAGTGGCAAAGGACGCAATATGACAACAAAGCAAAAAACTGTGCAAGTTGCTGCACGAGTGCCTGTCGAGATCAAGGAACAAGCCTCCGTTGTAGCGGGCGAATACGGTTTAGGGCTCGGAGATGCGGTTAGGATGTTTGTGACGCGCATTGCTAAGGAGAAGCGTATTCCGCTTGACATAAGTGTGCCGCTTGCCTCCATCTCCAACTTCGACCAAGCTCATCCTGAATACCAAAACTACATTGACACGATTGCTGAAGGATATCTCTATGAATAGAGGCGAACTGTGGATTGGGGCAGAAAGTGGCTATGCCTCAAAACCACGCCCTGCTCTTATTATCCAATCAAACAGATATTCAGCTGACGAGTCTGTTGTTACTTGTTTAGTTACCTCGCACGCAACGGATGGGTCAGGTGCCGAGTACCGGGTGGCCTTGCCTAAGAGCGATATGAACGGATTGAGAGCGATAGCTACGTTATGCTTGACAAGATAGTGGCTATCCCACGCAAAAAACTAGTCAAGCATATTGGAACGATTGATCCTGAAAAGATGGAAGAAGTTTACACCAGGCTAGTTGATCTCCTTGCTGAGTAAGCAATGACCAGCGAGAAGTGTCCCCATGGGTTGGTTCCCTCGGGCTCTATGCTGATGGTTAACACCGATGAAAGCAGGCTTGGGCCACAACTCCTCAACAATCGCGACAAGATGCAAAGAGAGACGCATCAGTCTGTGTGACACCCGCAGGAGCAAAGAGCGAACTACGCCACAGGCTGATTACTGTTCTATCATCTACGGAACAATAACGACCTTTCCTTGTGGGACCCTGACTCTATGTGGCGTAACGCTTGGGGAGTCTGATGAAGCGAATAGCTTCTATCGATGAACACCCGCAGCAAATGCCAGCCATAAGCGTTGACAGATGCGGCTTTTACCTCTACTAAAACCTCTCCATCTTTTGGCGCAGGTCTATCAACGTCAGCAATGCTTATGACATCAGGTGATCCATGCCTGTGGTAAACAACGCCTCGCATCTTAGGAGTGCTCATGAAGCATCCGCTTTCTGTGTGCTGCATTCAAAGACTTCTTCAATGGGCACAACAAAAGCGTTAGAAATTTTGAATGCCAGTTCGAGTGATGGCAGGTACTTGCCTGCCTCCAGTGCTATGATGGTTTGGCGCGTTACCCCAGCCTTTTGGGCCAGCTCGGCCTGTGTCATTTCGTTTGCAAAAAATCGGAGCCTACGAATGTTGTTGGTGATTATCAGCTTCTCACCCATTGCTGATGCCCCTTTCATGAAAGTAGATACTCGCGCAGCCTTCGATCAGCGATCCTAGAGCACCAGCGCCTACAATAATGTGCAAGGCGGCAACAAATGGTGCACCACAGGCTAGGGCTACCAGTGCTACAAATAATCCGGTTCCTGCACAGGCATAACCGATACGTATTGCCTTGAGGCTGATAAGCCTGTCACGTTCGTCTTCTATGAATGAAGTCTGCAAAAACAACTTGTGCCTTTTGCTGCCGCTGACATTTTCTTCAACCTCTTCTTTAATTGAGAATAGGACGTATATCAGGATTTGAGCTATAACTTGCAAGACAACTCCAATAATAATGAAGATGAGCATCAGAATCGCCCAGTGCGCAATATCCTCTGTGGCTGGAGTGCTGACAATGCAGACATAAAGTGTGTATGCGAAGACTGTGGCAATGCCCGCTGCCAAGCTAAATATAATCCTTTTACTGCTAATAGACATGTTGACTCTCCTTCTGCTGTAGTCATGAGAATATAACAGATAGTAATGCACAGAGTACAGAATGTCAAGTAAAAGTTACATCAGGTCATGAGCGTACGGGTTTCTCAAGTGCCACTGGTACTATTGAAAACGGTCACCGTGATGCCAGGCCGCCAAGTATCACTTTGGGGTTTAGGTGCCAGAGGAGGTGCATTTCTGCTGCCATGCCAAAGCCACATTGGTTACACACGTCTGCTTCCTTGCCGGGGCACTCTTTAAGCCTTGTTCCGTTGGCTAAGATGAAGTTGGTGATCCAGCAGGGGCTTTGATTAACATAGCGTTGAGAGTCTCGCATCAACTCAAGAGCCGGAAGCGAATTCATGAGAGGGAAGCCGGATTTCTTTAGGGCTATTGCTTGGTCGATAACCAGACTGCGCTGCTCTGCGGAAGGACTCAAATCTCCACCATCGATTGGGGTGAAGAAAGAGAAAGCCATCTTCTTAAGCTGAGGGGTGTTAGCTACCAGTTGGGCGATAGCTTCAAAGTCCTGATAATTATTACGGTTGATGCTTGTATTGACGTTGACTGCCTGGTGCTCACTTAAGCCTACGTGCTTCAATGCGCGGCCGAAGGCACCCTCGCCATGCAGGTTGTCATGCTGCTCGCTACCTCCATCGATGTTGACCCAGACCATGTTTGCTTCAGTAATCAGGGGGCTTTGCGCATAGGTGATTATACTGGCAGAGAAAAAGCCAAGCTCCCTCGCTTTGCGTATCAAAGTGTTGGCATCAGCTACTTGCCCTTGATTGAGCACCTTGGCTTCATCAGAAGAGTCAGCCCAAGAGCATGAGCTCTCTCTAAAATCAACCAGGCGACTGCCTTGGTCGTAGCTGTAGCGCAGTTCGTCCAGTATTTGACTGAGCGGTTTTGCTGCGCCACCGCCGATGCCGCCGCTGTTGCCCTGCGAGGTGTCGGCGCTCGGAGCCTTGCCGCCGGTGATGTATATCACTGACTGTAGAGGCTTGCGCTTGCCTAAAAGTTTCGTCTGAAAAAACCATCCGGCGCAGTAGAAAAGTTGCTTGAGCTTTGACATCGCCCCTCCTTATAGCGCGCTCTGCCTGACGCCCTCGCTTCCTACCAAAGTCCTAGATCTAGATACTGGACCAGCATTGCAATCAGCAAGCCCACAAAGTAGACGAGCCCAAACTGAAAGTGGAACTGTGCCGATTTTGGTAAAAGCATTTCCAGCTTTTCTCTGTTGCCTTGCTGACCAGCTCGACACTGCCTTATCATGCCGATTCCCAGGGGAAGGGTCAAAAAGATCAGCAGACACTCCAAAGGTAAGACACCAAAGGTAATGAGCAGGGCGGCACCCGCGTAGGCAGCGCTTATCAAGAGGTAATACAAGGTGTAATTAAAGCTTGAGTTAATGATGGTGGCCAGGGTTTTAATGCCTGATTTCTGGTCAAATTCGAGGTCGCGCAAATCATTGGCATGCAGGATGCTGGACACAAGAAATGCAACCGGTAAAGACACGAGAACTACTGGCCAGCTGTGTGCGCCTGTCTGCACAAAGTAGGCTCCCCAAACCATCAGGGGACCCATGAGAAAGAAAACAAAGATGGTGCCCAGGCCGGAGTATTTATAACTGAATCCGGCGGTGTAGCTGTAGCCGCCCAGTACGCCTATTATTCCTACGACAAGCAGCGGCCAGCCGACCAAAAAACATAGCACGATGCCTATGGCAGCTGCAACAGCAAAGCAGGCAATGCCCACCATCTTCATTGTTTGGGGCTTCATGGCACCGGTGACAAGCTGCGGACACATGGGGGCAGTTTCGATTGTATCAACGCCCTTCATATAATCGCCATAGGTATTGATGTAGTTGGTCCCAGCTTGGATGAGGATTCCGCCAATGAGGGTCAACACAAACAATAATGGACGAAACTCATCCGTAGCCCACCAGGCGTAGCCTGCGCCCACTAAAATAGGAATGATGGCAGCTGTAAGTGACCAGGGGCGTGAGGCTATGTACCACTCTTTTAACATAAGTCTCCCTCTTCAGATATTGAACGACCGGAAAATCAATCATCCATGATGCCATATTTTAGCGAGAACAGAGGTCAAAAGAGAGAGCTATTTAGCGTCTTGATACTATTAGTCGATAAAGGGTCTGGGCTCGGTCTCTCTCAGAGTGTACCAGGGTATATCAGGAATTAAGAAAAGGCGCTACAATAGTGGTGCCTTTGAGTAATACATGTTTTAATGAGGCCTTTGGAATGCTCAAAGACAAGTATGGTATTACCTGGATGATGGCTCCGAATTTGAAATGCACTGTGGCACGCTCAAGCAAGGCCACATAGAGCTTTGGATGCCTGTGCGTAGGATGAAAACATGAGCTATGATCTAAATATTTGGTCATCAGAGCCGGTGCCTCAGAGCAGTACCTTGTTGGCTGATGCAGGGTATAAGACAAGCAACGGCTTTATGGTGCGCGAGGGAGAAGGTTGGCAGGTCGTTATATCTCCTTGCTACCGTGTGGATCCAGAAGATGTTCCTTTTTCTATTATGCAAACCCTGCCAGACACTTCCTGTTTGACCGGAATAAATGTTGAACCCATCTCTGCGCCGGCCAAGGTTAAAAAAGAAACCCTTTGTTTGTGCAAAGCGCTTGCTAAAGAGATGCAGGGCGCTGTTGAGGATTCACAAACTGGAATACTAAAGCTGCTCACGGGTGAAGAGACGATTACCTACACCAACCCAAAAGACGATAGGCAGCCGAGGGTCTCTATGAACTGGTTTTTTGAAGACCTGACATTTTACCAATCGGACAAGATCAATCAACTGCTCAATGTGCTCGAGAATTATATGCCGGATGCCATGCCACGCAGATATGGCCTCTTCTGTCCGCCTCAAAACATATATGCTATAACCGGCAAGGAGCACTTTATAGAATTCCTGAAAAGCTCGTTCTCACCGGTGTGGCGTGCAACAAAACCATTTACTAATGTGTATTTTGCGGCTCCAAACATTGAAAAGGAAGCAGAGGAATATCTACAAAATGGCCTTGATAAAAAGGAGCCCAACCCAAAGAGTTTTTATGGCAAAGCGCAATCTGAGTATCGTTGTGGCCATATAAGTTTGAATATGCTTCAGGATGAGTTTTTACAGCCTGATTGGAACGTGGCGGCTAGACACTTGTTTTTAGAAGTAGCAAAGGTGTTGAGACCGTTTTATGCCGAGGTCATCGGCGGACAACAGAGCAGTAGAACCCTGGCTCAGATTCGAAAAGAGGAAAAGAAGGGTCTGGGTCGATCATGGTGGTGGCGAGGTATCCCGCGCAACTTGGGCTATGCAGTCCTTTTGGATGACACCTATGTAGCAGAGTGGAAGCGCTTTAAAGCTGCCGCAACGGTGGTTGCAGACGATTTTTACCTGGTGGAAAGCTTCGGTGAAGCCAGCTTCAAATCGATTAAGGAAAAAACCGGGCCGGTGCCTCGAAAGATTGCTGCCCCAAAGCCCCCGGGCACAGCCAAGCACTTTCCCTTTCAAAAGGAGCGGAAGTATTGTGCAACATGAAGCTTATTTTATTATTAATGCCTTGTCCTTGAAGTGGTAATCCCTAGCCATACGACATTGACAGCGCGCTTATCGTGGGTATAGTTGAGGGCAACAATCAGGAGCAAAAGCACCTATAGATAGTTTAACAGGAGCAAGAATGACGGGAGCACCAAAAGAACTGAGCAAGCAAGAGGTTCTGTCCACTTACTTTGGCTATGATTCCTTTCGCCCGGGTCAAGAGGAGCTCATTGATGCTGTCTTGAGCGGCCGGGATGTGGTGGGCATTATGCCTACGGGCGCGGGCAAGTCACTTTGTTATCAAGTACCGGCCTTAATGCTTGAGGGCATAACCCTGGTTGTCTCGCCCTTGATTGCCTTAATGAAAGATCAGGTGGGCGCATTGAAGCAAGCAGGGGTCTCTGCCTGCTTTATCAATAGCTCGCTAAACCAAAGGCAGCTCTATGAAGTCTTGCGCGATGCAAAAGAGGGGCATTACAAGATAGTGTATGTTGCACCAGAACGTCTGAACAACCCCGAGTTTTTGGAGCTTTGCGAGGCAATAAGCATCTCCTTGGTGGTTGTAGACGAGGCGCACTGTGTTTCTCAGTGGGGGCATGATTTTCGTCCCAGTTATCGCGAGATAGCGCACTTTGTAGCCTCTCTAACCAAGCGCCCAATGGTTTCTGCTTTTACTGCCACCGCAACTGCAGAGGTTAAGGCCGATGTCATTCAACTGCTTGCGCTTATGGATGCTCATGTGCTGGTTTCTGGCTTTAATCGAGAGAATCTCTACTTTAGTGTCAAGCACTCCAAGGATAAAACCGCAGCACTTCTCGACTTTTTGCATGATCAACGAGACTCCTGTGGGATAGTCTACTGCGCCACGCGAGCTGATACCGAGGAGGTCTGTCAGGAACTGCAAGAGCAGGGCTACCATGCAACGCGCTATCATGCTGGTTTGAAAGATGCAGAAAGACATACCAACCAGGACGACTTTGTTTATGAGCGCAAAAGGATCATGGTGGCAACCAATGCCTTTGGGATGGGCATCGACAAGAGCAATCTCAGCTTTGTGGTGCACTACAATATGCCCAAGAATATCGAGAGCTATTACCAGGAGGCAGGGAGAGCCGGGCGCGACGGACAACCTGCTGTGTGCCTTTTGCTCTATGCTCCAAAGGACGTTGAGACAGGCAAGTTCTTAATATCCCTAGGTTATGCGGGCAAGGCTTACGATAGCCAGACACGTCAGATGCTGCAAGAAAACGACCTTGAGCTGCTCAAGCAAATGACGTGGTACGCTACTACAAGTGATTGCCTGCGCGGCTACATCCTTAAATACTTTGGCGAGAAGACATCCGTGTCATGCGGTAGTTGCTCTAACTGTGACACCCAATTTGAGTCAGTTGATATTACTGTTGAGGCTCAAAAGGTTATTTCCTGCATCATGCGTCTTGCGCGGCAACACCGAGCCTTTGGTAAGGTTCTGATTGCCAAGTCGCTCAAGGGGAGCAAGGAGCAAATGATAGCTTCGCGTGGGCTCGACAGATTGAGCACCTATGGCATTATGTCCGACACCTCTCTTAAGCGTATTATGGACATCATAAGCTACCTGGTGGAAAAGGACTGGATTTCTCAGGCTAATACTGAGTATCCCACTCTGGGGCTTACTACACAGTCGGTTGAGGCGCTCAAAGGCAATGTGCAGATAGTCATGCAGTTACCCAAAGAGATTGAGAAGGAAGAAAAGCAGCGTTTGGGCACCAGGAAGGCTCAGCCTGCAGGTAGTCATGAGCGCCCAGAGTTGTACCAGCGCCTCGTAGATTTGCGCAGGCAGCTGGCCGAGGATACCCAGGTTCCAGCCTATATTGTCTTCAGCAATGCAACATTACATGATATGTGCCATAAACTGCCGCGGTCCCTTGAGGATTTTCTCTTGGTTAATGGTGTTGGGCAAGCCAAACTCGAGGCCTATGGCACGGTGTTTACCGAGGCAATAGGTAGCTATTGTGATGCGCACGAGACATAAGGTAGATGCGTGTATGACGACCAACGATTGTACTGCGGCGTTGTTTGTATATTTCATTGAGCACAATAACGCCCTACGCACCAAGACAGGCGGTCAGAGAATTGAGAAACTTGCCACTATTACGCTGATGATAGCTCTCATTACAGCGTGAAGCGGATGAAGGACCAGGTGATCTAGCAGTGCAAAAGGTGATCGTCATACCAGACAGTTTCAAGGGCTCGCTTGACTCGAGGCAAGTGGCCAACATCATTGCTGAGGAGATAGTGGCAGGCAATCCAGCGTGCACGGTGGTAAGGATGCCAATCGCAGACGGCGGCGAGGGTAGTGCCGAGGCGATTATCTCTGCCGTGGGAGGAAGGATTGAGGAGGCTCAGGTGCTCTCTCCCGATGACAGGCTGATTACAGCAAAATATGGGATTACAGTACAAGGGCAGGCTGTCCTCGAGGTGGCAGAGAGCAGCGGAGTAACCAAGCAGATAGGCCTGCACCCCATGACCTCGAGCACCTATGGCTTTGGGCAGCTGATGTGCCACGCGCTGGAGCTAGGCCTGCGGGATTTCCTGCTTTGTATCGGCGGCAGTGCCACTACTGATGCGGGCTGCGGCATGGCAGCCGCCCTCGGCGTCAGATTCTTCGATAAGAACGGTGTCGGCTTCGTCCCCAACGGTGCGCGATTGAAGGACATTGCGCACATCGATGTAAGCGGCATGGACATGCGGGTGAGAGAGAGCAGCTTTACGGTGATGTGCGATGTTGATAATCCCCTCTTTGGGCCAAACGGAGCAGCCTCTGTCTATGGTCCTCAAAAAGGAGCGGACTACGGAGAGGTTAGGATTCTGGAAGAGGGCTTGCGTCAGGTGAGTAAGGTGTTCCTCAAGGTGTTTGGGCCTGGGAGTGATTATGCGCACACCCCGGGTGCAGGTGCTGCGGGCGGCCTGGGCTTTGGCTGCATGACCTTTCTCAAAGCCAAGCACGTAAGAGGCATTGATGCCATCCTCGATCTGTGCGACTTCAAAGGACAACTTGCCAACACCGACCTCATCATCACTGGCGAGGGCAGGCTCGACTCACAGAGCTTTGCTGGCAAGGCACTCTCAGGCATCCTGCGCAGCGCACGGGACATCCCCGTCATAGCAATTTGCGGAGTCTGTAGCGCCAAAGAAGGGCTCTTGCGCGAGCACGATCTCAGGGTCTTTGAAACCAGCGAGGGCACGAGCATCAAAGAAAGCCTTAAGGATCCAGAGAGATACCTCAGGCTCGCCACACAAAAGGCGATGCAGATAGCGTTGCACCATTAAGGAGCGATTCACTGGACACTCGCCTGTAGCATACCCTGTTTCAGAACCCGGAGGCCTCCGCCAACTGCGGGGCTTAATTCGCTTTGCGAATTGCCCCGCACGCGCTCCAGAACCTGAAACAGGGTATGTTCCAGGCGAGTGCCTGACTGGTAACGGAGCGATAGGTCGATAGGTGGACGCGCTAGTAACGAGCGCTCTGCTCTTCCGAGGACTGGATCTCGTGCTACACTATGATGATGATAGTCTTTGGGATATATTGCGTGGTTGCGCTCGTCAACCTGGTAAGTGCCTATCTGTTTAAGGAAGGCCTACGTAAGCTTACGAAATGCTTGTTGATGCCGACCCTGCTCGTTTTTTATCTGCTGCAAACCGAGCACGTCTATCTTATGGTTGTTGCCGCCATTGTTTTGAGCTGGGCTGGCGATGCCTTCCTTATCAAGAAAGATAAGCCGCTCTTCTTTAGACTGGGTCTCGTTGCTTTTCTTCTGAGCCATGTTTTTTATATCATTGCATTTCTACAATTGACAGCGAGCTTTAACCTTATAGCTCTGGTGATTTCTGTTGTCGTAGTGATTCCATTGACCATAATAGTGCTGAAGAAGGTCAACGCACCAAAACCGATGAAGATACCTGTGGCGGTTTATGCAGCAACTATCATGATGATGAGTATGGCAGCTCTTCAGCTTATGCTTGCGTCACCCTTCTTGCCCGCTCTATTGATTTTTGTGGGAAGCTTGGTCTTTATTTATTCCGACAGCTACATGGCCTATCTACTCTTTGGCAAAAAGCCTAAGCATTTCAATGTCATCACCATGATTCCGTACATCATCGCCCAAGGCTGCATAATAATGGGACTGACTCTAGGCATTGGATAAACTGCTTGATAGGAGACTTCGATAGGTTCGATGTGAGCCGCCGTCCTAACAGGCAGTGGAGGATACTGACTCCAGTAACCTGGTTGCTCAGCTTTCCAAAAGCCTGGGCACACCGTGCCCGTGTGGACAAGGTCAACATTCCCAAAGAGCTCAAGCCACCCTATTTTTTGCTCTGCAACCACAACTCATTCATGGATTTCATGATAATGACAAAGGCGATATTCCCCCACCGGGCAAATTATGTGATTGCTATCGACGGGTTCATCGGGATGGAGTGGCTGTTGCGTGCGGTAGGCGGCATTGGCAACCGTAAGTTTGTCCGCAGTATCAGGCTGGTAAAAAACATGCTCCACGCACGCAATAACGGCGACATCGTGGTTCTGTTTCCGGAGGCGCGTTATTCACTCTGCGGAACCTTTTCTGTCCTACCAACCTCCTTGGGCAAGATGGTGCGCAAGATGAACGTACCGGTGGCAGTGCTGATTATGCACGGACATCATGTCAATTCGCCTTTTTGGCATGTTGGGAACCGAAGGGTAAAGCCCGTAGAGTCTGAGATGAAACTGCTCTTTTCGGCAAAGGAGACTCAGGAGCTCTCTGTGGAAGAGATAAACGCACGGCTTAACGATGCCTTTGCCTATGACGACTTTGCATGGCAAAGAGAGAAGGCTGTTTATGTAAAAGATACCAACCGTGCTGAGGGCCTGCACAAGGTGCTGTACCAGTGTCCAGCCTGTAATACGGAATATGAGATGTCCTCTTGGGAGAACAAGCTTCAATGCGATTCCTGCGGCAAGATCTGGGAGATGAGTGAGCTTGGAGAACTTCATGCTCAGACTGGTGATACGGAATTCCCCCATATTCCCGATTGGTATGAGTGGGAACGCTCTAACGTGCGTCGTGAGGTGGAAAACGGCACGTACCGTTTTGAGTCTGCAGTGCGGATTGAGTCGCTTCCCAACGCAAAGGGTTTTATAACTTTCGAAGAGCCGGGTTACCTGACCCATGACATGGATGGATTCACACTGACGGGCACCAATCAAGGCGAGCTGTTTTGGCTGCGCTGGCCGGTGGAAGTGCTGTATTCCTGTCACATTGAGTATAACTACAAGGGGCGGGGCGACTGCGTAGACCTCAATAAAGAAAATGACACGCTTTACCTCTTTCCTACAGAAGAGCATTTTTCTGTTACCAAGCTCTCCTTAGCCACCGAAGAACTCTTTAAGTATTGTGAATAGAGGGCGCAGTCTGTAGGTCAAGCACGATAATTCCAGAATATCTTAGGCATATGTTATAATTGCTTGTTAATTGGGCGCTTTAGTACAGCGGAGAGGTTGTTAAAGCAAAATAACACCCTTATTAACTGCATCAAAAAGGGTACTTGGTTAATACCCTGTGGCTATAAGGACAGGCAAATGACGCTTGAGCGAAAAGAATCTGAGGTAGCTCAGTGGTTTGACGGGCTGGGAAGAAAGCATGGCTTTAGGCTGAGGTATAAGCTCGTCTTGATTTTTGTGGTCGTCAAGGTGTTTCCGTTGGTGCTGATGGCTTTTTTGGCGTGGTGGCAAATAGGCGCCTTTGGTGTATTGCTGAGCGAAAGAGCCATAAAGGACACCTCAATAGCCTTAAACGACAATGCCATTGAGCAAATCGAACGCATCACCACCGATGCTGCAGGTACTATAGCCAACTACCTTTACGAGCGCGACAAAGACATCTTGCTAGTGGCAAGCATAGAGCCTACACAAGAAAACTTTTCTGCCTACCTGGAGGCCAGCTCGGGGCGTTTGATAGAGCAGGGCATCTGGGAGCTGAGCGCCGACGGCATGCGTTGGGAGCGCGTTGACCTGCCGCGGCAAGACCCCCTCGGCACCATCTCTTCTAATGCCGAAAACGAAGACGAGGTTCTTGGTGCCACTTTTCATCATCGTCAACCAGACATCAAGACTTACAGCACACACTCTCTCTATGACGAGATAACCCACATAGATCTTGAGGGCAATGAGATCCTCAAGGTGGTAGCCACAAACTCCACCAAGGTCACCCACCCTTTGAGCTCCGAGCTTAACAATATTCGCGACCGCGCTCACACCTACGCAGGATCTGAGACTTATGGGAGCATCCTAGACGATCTTGAGCCGGGAGAGATATACGTTTCTGATGTTATTGGAGCCTACGTGGGCACCACCTATATTGGTATGTATACGCCCAAGCAGGTGGTAGTAGGAGCTATCAATAGCGAGATCAACGCGCTCAAGGCGCTCACTTATCAGACTACCGAGACCCATGCCTTGATAGCCGCACTCACAGAGATCAAAGACGAAAGAATACCAAGCTTTTATATCAAAAAATCCAGCGATGAGGAAATGATACAAGACGTCATTGTGTATACCAACTCGCTCATTACCAGGGAGATTCTTCCGCACACAAGAAATAACGAGCTCAGCGCCCGCATAGAGGCACTCATGGAGGTAATCTCAACGCGAGTTTATACGCCCACTGAGGTAGCCTTTGCCGGCAGAGAAAACCCTCATGGCGAGCGCTTTGAAGCCATCATCCGCTGGGTTACTCCCGTGGTTGATGCCAGTGGAGAAAAGACAGGTTATGTGAGCCTGGCGCTCAATCAGCGCTTCTTGGCCGACCACGTCGATCATATCATGCCCACTTACGAACGCTATACCGTTTTGCCTAACGCTTACGAGGGCAACTATGCTTTTTTGTGGGACTACCAGTGCCGCTCTATCGTGCATCCGAGGCATCACTCCATTGTGGGTTACAATCCACAAACGGGTCTTCAGGAGGTTCCCTGGCTCGAAGAATCGATTTATGAAGAACTACTTGAGCGTACAGAAGCTGCAACAGTTGAGGAACTGAGGGAGGCATGGCCCAGTGCGGTGAGTCATCCACCCCTGCCGGATGCTGATTTTCCAGAAGTGCAAGGCCTGCTCGTAGACATTGCCGTCTTTGATGAGCAGAGTCGCGCCAAAAAGCCTGCCGCTGCACTTACGGCAGCGGGATACATGGGTCTTGACGGACGCTACCTCAACAATGCACCTCAGTGCACCGGCTGGATGGATTTGACACGCGACGGAGGCTCAGGCTCTTTTTACATCCTCTGGAGCGGGCTCTATAAGCTCACCACGGCTGCGGCCATACCGTATTACACCGGGCAGTATGCACCTTCGGAGGCAAACGACTACTCCTTGCGGGGCTTTGCCATGCTCACCATTGGCGCTGGGCTCGAGAGCTTTCAAGAGCCGGTGGAGGCTACGGCAGAAGCCCTGAACACCGTAACAAATGAGAGCATCTCCAGCACCATGTGGCAACTTACGGGCGCTACGGTGCTGCTCATTGCTATGGTTATCGCAGTTGCTGTATGGTTGGCAAACTACCTTACGCGCCGCATCGAGCGGCTTGTTGTGGGCTTTGATAGATTTGGTAACGGGCAACGGCAGTTCCGTTTTCACTCAGATTCAGCGGATGAATTTGGTGACCTTGCCAATGCCTACGACAATATGGCTGATGCCGTCAACAGCTCTATTACTTCTGCGCTTGTCATTACTGATAACAACCTCAGGGTTGTTTATGCAAACAAGGCGGCCTTAAGCCTCATTAACCTTGAGCTCGATGACGTGGTTAATAGAAACTACAGCGATTTTTCCATCTACCCCGAAGGAAGTATCTTTGATCCTATTAAGGCGCTCGATGAAGGCACTGAGACAGCTGTTCACTACAATCAATCCACCAATACCTACCTCAAGGCCTTTGCTACCTTCCTCTACGACAAAAATGACAATAAGGTGGGCTACTACATCCTCACCATGGATCTTACCGAGATAGAGGTTGCTCGCAAAAAGGCAGAGCAGGCATCAACAGCAAAAACCGCCTTCCTCTCTAATATGAGCCACGAGATGCGCACGCCCATGAACGCCATCATAGGTATGTCGTCTATTGGGCTCACCAGCCCCGACATTGACAAGAAGAACTATTGCTTTGATAAGATAACCAACGCTTCCAACCACCTTTTGGGCGTTATCAACGATATTTTGGATATATCAAAGATTGAGGCCAATAAGCTGGAGCTCTCGATAAGCGAGTTTGACTTTGAAAAGATGCTTCAGCATGTTATGAAGATCAACGACTACCGTATTGAAGAAAAGCAGCAAGAGCTGGTAGTTACCTTTGATCACAACATTCCTCGAACCTTGCTGGCCGATGAGCAACGGCTTTCGCAAGTCATCACCAACCTGCTCTCTAACGCTAATAAGTTTACGCCAGAGGGAGGCAGTATCCGCATAGATGCCGAGCTCCTCTCAGACGATGGAGAAAGCGTCTGCATGTGTGTGACGGTAAAGGACTCGGGCATTGGTATTTCTGCCGAACAACGCGAAAGAATCTTTAACGAGTTTGAGCAGGCCTCCAATGAGACCTCGCGGCGCTTTGGCGGCACGGGCTTGGGACTCTCTATTTCCAAGCAAATCGTTACCATGATGGGTGGCAATATCACGGTAGAAAGCGAGGAGGGAAGAGGCTCCACCTTTAGCTTTACCTTTATTGCCGAGAAGGGACACGCGCACAAGGGTGCGCTGTTGACCAACGGCGTTGATCTGGAAAACCTCAGAGTGCTGGTGGTAGACGATGACCCGAGTATACTCGAATTTTTCAAAAGTATTACCAAAACCATGGGTGTGCATTGCGATATTGCCGAGAGTGCTCAGGCTGCCCTGGGCCTGCTTGACGAAAATGGCTTTTATGACATTTACTTTGTGGACTGGAAAATGCCCGACATAAACGGCATTGAGCTGACTAAAAAACTGCGAGAGATGTCTAAAGAGCGCGAAGAGCGCTCGGTCGTCATCATGATTTCGGCCACCGAATGGGGCGCTATCGAAAACAATGCCAAGCAGGCAGGAGTGGACTTTTATTTGCCCAAGCCGCTCTTTCCTTCATCAATTGCTGATAGTATTCATCAATGTATGGGATCACATAGTATAATTGAGAAAGCTCAAACAAAGGTGAGCATATCTGAGACCGCTCAAATGGGAGATAATACACTTGATTTGCGTGGTAAAAGGATTATGCTGGCTGAGGATATGGCGGTGAATCGCGAGATAGCAGTGGCTATACTTGAGCCCACCGGAGCCTCGATTGTTGGAGCAGAAAATGGTGTGGAAGCAGTGGATCTCTTTTCAGAGGATCCTCAGGGCTTTGACCTTATTATTATGGATATACAGATGCCAGAAATGGACGGACTGGAAGCTACGAGACGGATTCGCGCCATGGACATCGCCGAAGCAAGAAACATCCCTATCGTAGCAATGACTGCCAATGTATTTGCAGAAGATGTGCAACGTTGCATTGAGGCGGGCATGAATGATCATATAGGAAAGCCGCTGAGCTTTACTGAGGTGCTTGAGAAGATTCAAAAACACCTGGGCGGCAAGAAAGAAAATGGCTAAGCGATATGCGTACAAGAGTATTAGTACCAATTCTCATTTTACTGGTAGCGTTTTGCGGAGCGCTGGGAGTAGCTGTTTACTCCAACATCTCAAACTCGACCGAGCATCTTATAGAGAAGCAGCTCAACGACCGGCTCAACAGTGTCATTGATCATATGCTGCGTATGCAGCAGCAAGGAGCTTCGCTCAGCTCTGCGCAGATGCAAGAGATTGTTGACAGCATGTCTATGACAGACGGCGGTGTATTTGTTGCCAACTCCGAGGGTCTGGTTATAGCTGATTCACAAAATATCCTGTCAGGAAGGAGCATCTCGCATCTTGAGTGGTTTGGTGATGCCATGCAAAGCGTCAACGCAACGGTTAACCTGGAGCTCAATCAGGTGGCCGTTACCGCACAAACTGCCGCCTTGGACAATAAGCTCATTGTGAGCTATATACCCAACACAAAAATTGAGGAGCTCACCATTACGCCTATGTATGTCATAGTAGTAGTGGGTCTTATTGGCGTTGCCCTTATGGGCATACTCAGCTATCTGATTATTACTCGTTTTCTTATTAACCCCTTGGAATCGCTGAGTGAGCAAATCAGAGACTTTACCAAGGGCAAGCCCATTAGCCTTAAGCCGCTCTCGGGTAGCCCCGAAGCGGTAAAAGCTGCCAAGAACCTCAATGCGCTACTCAAACAATCGCTCGAAAGAAATAGAGCCAATCGTTTGGAGCAAAAGGCAGAGCCCAAGCCTGCCGCCCTTGGCACGGGCTTAGAAGAAGTAATAATGCAAGAGAACAAGCAAGAAGACAAGCAGTTAAACAAATTCGAGTTTACTCGCTTGCTGCGCGAAGCATTTGAGAATCATCGTGGCATGGTCACTTCTAAAAAGCTCAAGTTCTCGCTTTTGGTGAGCAACGATGTGCCCAAGGTGGTTTTTGCTGAGGAAAAAAAGATCTCGTCTGAGCTTAACGGAGCCCTTACCGATGTGTTTTCACGGTGCGCTGTTGGACAAGAGGTCAATGCAGAGGTAGTTTTAATGCCCTCAGACCCAGTTACAGACGGAGAAGAGCTTATAATTTTCTTCGATATCCACTATAATGAAACCAAGAAGAGAGTTGTTATGAGAGTGAGAAGGGGGTAGAACACATGGCCCCAAAAAGAGTTAAAAGGGCGGCCTTTGTGCTCACAGCTTGCATCTTGCTTTCGTGCGCCCTCTTAGCTCTTACCTCATGCGACAACAGCTCCATAGATGGCGGCTCGCATGTAGAGGGACCTCCACGTGATACCACCCCGGTAGTTTTGCCGGTAAGCCAGCCAGAAACCTCAGTGTACGCAGATGGCAGTGCGATTCTTGACTACTCTAATGCTGCCCAAGGTTATATCAGCGTGATGAGCTACTTGCCTGGCATTGTTGTCAAGGTTTTGGTTGACATAGGAAATGTTCAATACCAATACACCATCAATGATGCGTATGACTATATTGTCATCCCTCTTTCGGAGGGCAGTGGGTATTATCAGGTAGGGGTATGGCAAAACATCGTTGATGATCAGTACTCCGCCGTTTTTGCCTATGACATTGATGTTCTTATTACCGATGAGTTTACGCCCTTTCTTCACCCCAGTCAGTTTGTGAGTTTTGCCCAAGGCGATGCCTCCACAGCCTTGAGCCAGGAGTTGGCAGCGGGCACGGTGACCGATGTGGATGTAATAAACAACATCTACCACTGGGTATGCGAAAACATCGAGTATGACGTAGATAAGGCAACGACGGTTGCCTCGGGCTATCTTCCCAATAACACCGATACCATTAATTCTGGAACCGGCATATGCTTTGACTATGCGGTGCTTACCGCCAGCATGCTCAGAGCTCAGCGCGTGCCAGCAAAACTGGTCATTGGGTATGCAGGAACAGCCTATCATGCATGGATGGAGGTTTACTCAGTAGAGCAGGGTGCAGTATTTGGTTACTTCTTTAATGGCACTGAGTGGGTGAGAATGGATCCAACGTTTGATGCGGCGGCTCACGGAGCAATAGACTTGGCGCATGTCATTGGCGATGGTACCAATTATCAACCAATCTTCTACTACTGACGCAGGAAAGCATTGAGAAACAAGAGTTAAGAGCAAAGTCTTAAGAGTAAAGAGGTTGAGGGTAAAGGGTAAGTGCTGCGGGTTAGGCACAAGGAGTTTTAGCAGAAAGTATTTGCAGAGAAATAATAAAGGTACGGAGAGGACGAGAGATGAGTAAAAAGACTAAGCAACTCAAGCCAGCGCAGCTTAAGGTGCTGTTTAGCAACCTGGAGATGATTACGCACTCGGGTCTGCACCTCTCTGAAGGCTTTGACATATTGAGAAAAAACGATGACGACCCGGTAGAGCAGGATTTGATGAACAAGCTCTATGAGGCGGTCAACGTAGGTGAAACGATTACTGGTGTTATGAGAGAGAGCAAGATCGTGCCTGAGTACGCATGCTCACTCCTGTCGATTGGCGAAAAGACAGGGCGGCTTGAAGAAACCTTTGCCTCGCTGGCAGACTACTACATCAAGCGCGATGAACTCTCACAGTCAATACGTTCTTCGGTGGTCTACCCGGTAAGCATGTTAATCATGGTGTTTGTGGTGGTAGCGGCCTTGCTTGTTCAGGTCATGCCGGTGTTTGATCACATCTTCCGCCAACTGGGATACGAGATGTCGGGCATTTCTGCCGGGCTTATGAGCGCCGGCACGATTTTAGGGCAGTTTGGTTTTTGGATAGTAGCGGTATTGTTTGCACTGGCCGTTATTGGCATCTTGCTTGCGCTTACACCTGGCGGCAAGAAGTTTTATGGCGCACTCTTCCAGGGTGCTCCTATTACCAAAGACCTCTCTCTCGACCTTTCTGCTCAGAGGTTTTCGTTGGCAATGAGCTCTATGCTCAGCGCCGGACTGGAGTTAAACACCTCGCTTGAATATGCAGAAAAGCTGGTTGAGGACAAGCGCGCTATGGGATCAGTCTCAAAAATTCGTAAGATAGTTGACGGCGGCGGATCATTTTTAGAGGCGCTGGAAAAGAGCGACCTCTACACCCAAAAGGATTTGGCGCTTCTTGCTGTTGGCATTAAAACCGGTGCCGATGCAGAGGCCTTGAATATGGTTGGCGAGCAAATCACCATTGCGACCGAAGGGCGACTCGAGAGGCTCATTGCCACTATCGAGCCAACGCTGGTGGCCATAATGTGTGTCCTGGTTGGCCTCATCTTGCTTTCTGTAATGCTTCCTTTGATGGGTGCCCTTACGGGGTTTTAGGAGTAACTGTGCCTCGGAGAAACACTACAATCAGCACGCCTTCTTTGGCAAGACGCATTGTGGGGTCTGTCTGGCTCAGGATGCTTCTGTTTATTGTAGTGTTTTTGGGTCTGTTTACTTTGATGACCGGTGGAGCAGAGAGCAGGGTTCAAGAAAACCAGGCGGATTATCTGGCCGATGCGGTGAGACGAGCTGCGGTTCAAAGCTACGCTTTGGAAGGGCGGTTTCCCGATACGATTGGTTATCTTGAAGAAAACTACGGACTCATCATCGATCGCAAGAACTTTGCCGTGTACTACGAATCAATGGGGGATAACTTGCTCCCGCAAATCTTGATTATCCCGCTTAACAACTAGCAACAAAGAGAGAGGACAGCAGACGTTTGCCCTTAAGCAAAAAACATAACTCAGACATCATCTTTGTGCTGCTACTCTTCCTTGTGTACGCCGGCTCTGCGCTCATGTTGAGTGTTTTGGGTGCCAGCTCTTACAGTAGAAATGTCGAGGTGCTACAGGAGGGCTTCAATGAGCGCTCTGGCATATTGTATATTGCGCAAAAAGTGCAACAATACGATGTAGGCGGCGGTGTAAGGGTAGATGGCTACCAAGAAAACGATGCCCTGGTGCTAATTGAGCAGGCAAGCGGTCAAGGTTTTGAAACTTGGATATTCATTCAGGACGACTACCTTTGCGAGCAGCAAATCGCATCCGGTGGCGCGGTCATTCCCCAGATGGTTCAGCGCATTATGCCTATGAAGGCATTGGAGCTAGACCTCTCGTCGCAAAATCTTCTCAGAGTATCGGTAACCACAGAAACCGATACGACCAACGTGATGAACCTGGCGCTGAGAAGCACGAGCGAAGCCTATAACTCAGGAGGCACCCCTCCGCCCTCTCCTTCTACTGCCTCTGCAAGCGGCCCTACGGTTATGACGCCGCCGGCTTCAGAGCTTACCGAGGAAGGTGGCAACTAAATGGCCTTGAGAGAAAAAGGAAAGCCTCTGGTCAGGCGTACCGCCAGCCAGCCTCCTCGCTCGCGAGCCTTTCTCCTGGAGCTCTTGCTCAACATGTTTGTCTTTTCGCTTTGCGCAGCTATTGCGCTGCAGATTTTTGTGCATGGAAAGCTGGCAACTGATGAGTCAGCTGCCTTGAGCCACCTCATGCTGGAAGCAAAGGATCTTGCCGGACACTACAAGGTATCCAACGGAGAGCTGGGCGAGCTTGCTCAAAACGAAGACAGAGCGGCATACGCCTACCTCGAAGATGACGGCAAGCTCGTTTATTACTATGACAAGAATCTGCAACTGTGCGAGAGCTATGACGGCAGGTACCGCCTGGAGTTAAGCCTGGAGCCAAACGTGGCATCTGGTACAGCATCAAGCGCAGCGCCTGGTGCAGGGTCAAGCGCAATAACAAGTGCAACACCAAGCATGGGGTCAAGCGCAGGTGGCAGCGTTACGATCATACACATTGCCGCGCATGCGCCCGATGAAGAGCTCTTTAGTGTCAAAGTTGCCCACTATTTGCCTCGAACTGCCCAGGGTCAAGAAGGGAGTGACTAGTCATGGCATACCAAGACTCGAGCCCCCTCGTGAGCAGGCAAACATCTACCATGCATAAGAAGCGCTCCGCTATGGGTATAGGTGTTGCCACGCTAGTTACCATTATCGTGGTATTGCTTTTGACCGCCTTTGCAGTGCTTTCGCTTGTCTCGGCTCTTTCGAGCTTGAAGCTTTCAGAAATGGCCGTGGCGCAAGGAGAGCGCTACTATGCCGCAGATACCCAGGCAACACTATGGTATGCCGAGCTTGACAACTTTGTGGCAGAGCTCAAAGGCGAGCCCGAAAGCTTTGCTCAACAATTGGAGAGCGCTGGTTACGAAGCAGTGGTAATCAGCGAGGGCGAGACAAGAATAATACGAGGCTTTACTATGAGTGAATATAGATCATTGATGGTTACAATTGCGGTACACGATGATAAAACAACAACAATAAGACAATGGCAATCATAAAAGAAAGGTCAATTATGATGAACTTAGAAGCGTTGCTCAAAGAGTTAGTAGAAAAAGGCGTAGCCGATATTTTTATCATTACCGGCTCTGCCGTAAGCTATAAAAAAGGAACGCAGATCGAGCAGCTCAACGATGCAGTCCTTTCGCCCACAGACACTGAGGAGCTCGTTACTCAAATCTACCAGCTTGCTGGCAATCGCTCCATGGCCGCCTTTAAAGAAGAGGGCGACGACGACTTCTCTTTTGCCATCAAGGGCGTCAGCCGTTTTAGGGTCAATACCTATAAACAACGCGGCACCTATGCGGCAGTCATTCGCATCGTGTCCTTTTCGATGCCTGACCCCTTGTGCCTGCACATACCAAGTACCGTGATGGATTTGGCAGAATTGCGCCGTGGTCTTGTGCTGATTACTGGCCCGGCCGGCAGTGGTAAGACAACGACCTTGGCCTGCCTTATTGACCATATCAACAAAAATCGCAACGCCCATGTGGTTACGCTCGAAAACCCCATTGAGTATCTGCATCGTCACTCAAAGAGCCTTATTTCGCAACGTGAGATATCCATCGATTCGGTGAGCTATGCTCATGCCCTACGAGCCGCCCTGCGAGAGAGCCCCGACGTCATCCTCATTGGTGAGCTGCGCGACTCAGAGACCATCTCCATAGCACTCACTGCTGCCGAGACTGGTCACCTGGTACTCTCAACCTTGCATACGGTAGGAGCCGTTAATACGGTAGACCGCCTGGTGGATTCCTTCCGTGCTGAGCAGCAGGCGCAGGTGCGCATGCAACTCTCTATGGTGCTGCAAAGTGTGATTTCACAACAGCTCTTGCCCTCGCCCGATGGCTCTATGGTGCCTGCGTTTGAAATCATGCACTGTACGCCAGCCATACGCAATCTCGTGCGTGAGGGTCGTACGCATCAAATGTCTGCGGTCATCAACACCTCGGCTTCCGAGGGCATGGTGGGCATGGACGCAAGCCTGCTTGCTCTCTATAAAGAAGGCAAGATTAGTCAGCAAAACATGGTTACGCACGCGCTTTCGCCAGAGACTATACTGAAGCAGGCAAACATATAGTGCAAAAGGCTCTTCTGGGCAAATAGAAGCGCCTTGTGCGACAAGATAAAGGACGATATGAAGATCTCACGCCAGAGAGTAAAAGCAGCAAGATCATTAAAAAGTATCGTCACCAGCTATCTGATACTGGTGGCGATACTTTTGACATTTCTCGGAAGTCTGTATCTGCTCGCGGTGCTTGAGAATATGCTTATCAGCTGATGTGGTTACGCTTCAACAGAAACGATGTGCAAATTGTAGCCCACTACCTCGGCATACTTAGTATGACCTTTGGTGTGGTGATGGCCGTGCCCCTGGTGGTAAGCATCGTGTATGGCGAGTGGGCCATTGCTTCTCATTATCTCTTTGGCATGGGAGTCACCCTTTTCTTGGGCGCCTTGCTCAGACTGGCAAAGATTGAGCCTCAGCGCATCGAGCGCAAACACGCCATAGCCATAACCGGCATGATATGGATGGTGGGAGCCGCACTAGCCGCCGTGCCCCTTTACTTCTCGGGTCATTACGTCAGCTTCCTCGATGCCATCTTTGAGGGTGTGAGTGGTCTCACTGCCACGGGGCTTTCTTTGGCGCAAGACGTTGACCACATGTCCATGGCAGACAATATGTGGCGCTTTACGATGCAATTTGTAGGCGGGCAAGGTGTGGTGGTGGTGGCGCTCTCGTTGGGCATATTTTCTCGCACCGGCAGCGCCCTTTACACTTCAGAAGCCCGGGAGGACGCTATTGTTCCCAACGTCAAGAAAACCGCGCAATTTATCTTGCAGTTTTCCTTGGCAGCCGTAGCAATTGGCACCCTTGTTGCCTCAGTCATTCTCATACTCATTGGCATGGAGCCTCTCAGGGGATTCTTTCATGCGCTTTGGATAACCATAGGTGCCTATGACACGGGGGGCTTTGCACCCGGCAGCCTTTCTCTTATTCCCTACCACTCCTGGCCGCTTGAGGTGCTTGCCATGGTATTCATGATGCTGGGCGCCCTGAGTTTTGCCGTGGTGGCACAGGTGCACAAAGGAAACTGGCGCGAGTTTCTGCGAGACATCGAAGTGCGCACTCTGGCGCTTTGGACAGTAGGCATGGTGGTGGTGTTTGTGGCAGCCTTGGCTGCGGGTGACTTTCTTACCAATGACACAGGACTGTTGCGCCGCGGCATCTTTACCATTATCAGCGCCACTACTAATACGGGCTTTCAGATACTCACAACTAACCAAATGACGATGCTGCTCTCCTCGGGAGCCGTCTTGCTCTTGGGGGTATCCATGGCCATTGGCGGCTCTTCTGCCTCCACGGCAGGCGGCATTAAAGCCATGCGTATTGGTTTGATTCTCAAGGGCATTGGGCTTTATATCCGTAAGATTATGCAGCCTCGCTCTGCACAGATTGCTACTTCATACAACCATGTGGGCAAGCACCAGTTGACTGCAGAACTGCTCTCCGCCGCCTTGATTATCGCCGCGCTTTATGTGATGAGCTACGTTGTGGGCACCTTGGTAGGCATTGCCTACGGTTATGAAGCGGTGCATGCTGCATTTGAGTCCATCTCTGCTGCCTCAAATGCCGGCCTTTCCAGTGGCATTGTAGAGGTGGGTATGCCCGTGCCGCTCAAGATAATCTACATTCTTCAGATGTGGCTTGGTCGCCTGGAGTTTATCACCTTGCTGGCGCTCTTTGCCTCACTTTTTGCCTCGCTTCTTCCACGCCGCAAGCCTAAAAAAGAAAGCGCATCAGGAGGGGTTTTGAGGTGAGGAGCTTAATGAAGATGCTACTTGTTTTGCTGCTCGCTTTAACGCTACATGCTTGTGCAGCAGACGCGGCTGCTCAAGCTGAGGCGGCTACTTTAGCGGACACGGCTGCCCAGGGTGAGGAGTCTGCTGCTGGTGAGCTTACCATCAGCGAGCTTGTCCAGATGCCTGAGCATCTCAATGGAGCTGAGGTAATCGTTTCTGGAGAGGTGGTTGGCGACAAAATCAATGCAGGCTCAAACCACGTATGGATAACGCTCAGCGATGGAAGCAACGCCATAACAGTGTTTGCGCCGCGTGAGCTTGAACAAAAGATTGAGTATTATGGCAAATATGCGCAAGATGGCACCCAGCTCAAGCTACAAGGGGTCTTTAGTTTTGCGTGTGCCGTGCATGATGGAGCAGGCGATATTCATGCTACTGCTCTTATTGAGGTAATCGAGCCAGGTGGCTTGCGAGAGAGCACTTTGAGCAAGACGCACTTGGCTTTGGGCGGAGCAGGTATTGCTGCTGCTGTAGGGCTCATGGCTCTCTATAGCTATGTGAGTAGAAAGAAGCGCTGATGCAGAAGTCTCTGCTTATAGAAAAACTTGCTGGCAAGACGCAGTGCGGGATCGTCGTTTCACTCGACAGGGGTTATCCGTTGGTGCGCACGCAGCACGGCGAGGAGCGCGCACAACACTCCATAGCCTTGGTTAAAAACACCAGTTCAAGGGCGGCGGTGGGAGATATTGTCGAGCTCTCCAAAGAGCCTGGACAAGACATGCTTTCGATAACAGCCATACAACCACGAGCCAGTATTTTGGCGCGGCGCGAGCTGGTGGAGTCTATTCACGATGGCGCCGGTAAGACAAAGGAGCAGATCCTGGCAGCCAACTTTGACTATGTAGTGGTAGTGCAGAGCCTGGGCAAAAAGAGATTAGAGCTCGACTACCTGGAACGTCAGCTGGTCATGGCCAATGAGAGCAATGTGGAGACCCTTGTATTGCTCACCAAAAAAGATACTGCGTGCTGCCTTGATGAAGACCTTGCTGCAGCACACACTGCCGCCCCTGGCTGCAAGGTGCTTTGCATGTCAAAGCATGAGCCGTTAGATGATGTTACGAGCTATTTTTACTCAGAGCGCTTGGGTGTCTTAGTGGGTCGCAGCGGTGTGGGTAAATCCACGCTGGTTAATATGTTAGCAAAAGAAGACAGACAGGCCGTTGGTAGTGTGCGCGCTAAAGACAGTGCGGGGCGCCACACAACCGTTGCTCGACGCTTGGTTGACTTGCCCGGCGGCGGAGCGGTGATAGACACCCCGGGCATGCGCGCAATTGGCGTGCTGGGCGCCGAACTGGGTCTGGCGAGAACCTTTCCAGAGCTTACAGCTGTCTCGGCAGATTGTTACTACCGAAACTGCACCCACACGCACGAGCCAGGTTGCGCTGCCATAGCTGCCGTAGAAGCAGGGCATATCAACAACAGACGCCTCGCCTCTTATCGCACCCTTGCCTCCGAAGTCTTTGACTAACCATAGCGCAATCGAGCAGCACTACGGCAGCACAACTGTGTTGTTTTCTATAGTCACCATTAGCGCCATACTTTAGGCAGAGAAAGTGATAGAATGTAGCTTCTACGGCTGCAAATGGAGGAGAGAAAACAAAGCAGAAGGCAGCATTATGTTTCTCTGGAGATTACACCACTGGAGCGTTCATGAACCCATGCATAATCATTCCAACTTATGTTGGAAGCAAGCGCTATAAGTCTACGACTGACGTCATTGCTACGTACGATCACGTCACACCGCTCACCCACCAAGGGGAGTTACCCCGTTGTTTGCAGAGCCTGATTGAGGCAGAAATCACCTGTCCCATCTATATACTCGTGGCAGCAGAGCAGGGAATAGAAGCCGCAGCTTCTCGCAAAATTGCAGAGATTCTCGCAGCGTTTGTCGAAAACCTTGACTTGCGTCTTATCGACCATGAGGTGCTCGATCGGCTAAACCTTCGTATAGATGCCCTCGGCGTAAGCGGTATCAAGGAAGGGGTGGGTCTTTCGGGCTATAGCTCCATTCGGAACCTGGGACTTGTCATTGCTGCAGCCGGAGACTTTACCGAGTGCATTTTCATAGACGATGATGAGATAGTCGACGATCCCGAGTTCATGGAAAAAGCAGTATATGGACTTGGCAAGCTCACCAAAACGGGAGTGCCTGTGCTCGTTAAGACGGGCTATTTTACCGATAAAAAAGGCAACTGGAAGTCCAGTCAAAAGAGTGCCTGGTATAACTACTTTTGGCGCCAGGGCGAGCTCTTCAATGCCTGGATTACCAAGGCTATGAAGGGAGCGCGGCTCTCTCGCAGCAATGGGCTCTATGGGGGGCTTTGCGCCATGCACCGAGAGGCCTTTATTCGCGTTTCCTTTGATCCGTGGATCCCTCGTGGCGAAGATCTTGACTATTTGCTCAACGTGCAAATGTATGGGGGAGACGTGTGGTTTGATAACCTGTGGAACATAAGACATGCGCCGCCTACCATACGAAATGAATCACAGCGATTTAGGCAAGATATCTACCGCTGGATATATGAGCATCGCAAACTTGAGTACGCAAAAAGCCAAATCGACCTTATTCAGATAGCGCCCAACTCGCTTGATCCCTACCCGGGGCCCTTTTTGGAGCACTCAATAGGACGACGCGTGTTTCTTACCGCCTTGCTCAGGATGATAGGCCGCGCGAGTGATCGCAAAGGTTATTTTAGAGCAGCGCTCAGTGCACAGCGCGAAGCAAAGGCTTATGCAGAAGCCTACTGCGATCGTTACTATGAGTTTCAGATAGGCTGGTCTCAATCGTTAATTCTCCTGGCCAGCGATCCTCTCACCAAAAGTATTCTCAGCGGTATGATAGTAGAGCCACGCACGGCTGATCCCTTTGAAGAGCAGGCGTAGCGCACAGGTACATACAGCATGATGGTGCAGCTGGTGCACAAGCTCTGTTCGCCGAGAAAACCAGGAGTTACTGGCAGAAAAAGGCTCTCATGTACGAGTAAACTCGATATTTGGCCTCCAGCATGAGCGTTATTAGTTGTTCCTGAGGCAAAAGTGGGACTTGGTCATACACGGGGAGCCATTTTGTGCCAGTAACTCCTACAACTCAAGGTGTTGCAGCCACCACCTTTTTTAATGACTGCCGTTTTCCTTGAGAGGGTTTAGGCCTAGCCGAGACAGAACCCCCTGAGGGGTTATACTGGTTTCATGGAAGCATTTGAATTCATCGTAGTCATAATCTGTGGCTTTGGCATAGGCACGCTTTCGGGCATGTTTGGCATTGGCGGTGGAGGGATGATTGTACCTTTGCTTTACATTGCCTTTAATGTGCCTATTGTGGCTGCCACCTCAACCTCACTCTTTACTATTGCGCCAACAGGTATCTCGGGCTCGATCAAGCATTTTAGGCAAAAGACGGTGTCGCTCAAAACGGGTGCGCTTATAGGGGGCTTTGGGGCAATAGCTTCTGTGGGAGGATCTCTTGCTGCGGGTCACTTGCACCCTTATTTTACGATTATTCTTACCAGTACGGTCATTTTGTTTTCGGTAGGCATGATGCTCAGAACGCTGCTTAAGGACAAGACCTTAGGCAGGAAGGAAGTAGCGGCAAGCAGCGCTACACTCAGCGATGAGCTGGAGCTCACAGCGCGCATCACCGCAGCAGCAGAAAACGCCACGGCAGAGACCATAGTAGCCAAGGCAGATACTATAGCAGCCAAGACAGATAAAACAGCCGCTCCAAAAAAGGATTCGCTGCCCCTCTTGTACCCCCTGGTAATAGGGCTCATTGCTGGCGTTATCGCTGGTATTGTGGGAGTAGGCGGCGGCTTTATCATCGTGCCGTTTTGCGTAGCCTATCTGGGCTTCTCACTCAAGAAAGCAGCGGGCACCTCATTGGTGGCCATCTCGCTCATAGCTATACCGGGGATTATCTCGCACGCCCTACTCGGCCACATAGAGTGGTTTTATGGGTTTGCAATCATTTTAGGCACCATTCCTGGTGCACAACTCGGCTCTTGGCTCATAGCAAGACTTCCCGAGCGCCCCATGCGCTTTGCCTTTGCGGGCTTACTTACCCTCATAGGCTTGTCGATGATAGCCCAGGAATTCTTGCTGTAGCAAGGGCGCTCTTATCAAAGAGCCCGAGCTTCGTTGGCGATCCAATCGACTAGCTCAAATACATTGTTGAATTGCGGAGCAATCCACGCAGAGATAACCAGTGCCAAGATGATGACTCCAACGATTACCACGACCCAAATGAGGAAGACCAGGATGGGGTTCATCCGCTTTTTCTTCTTCTTTGGCTTCTTTTCTTTGGCATCTTGATCGTCTTGATCAAAGTTTAGCAGCACATTTTCTTGCTCTGCTCCTTGATCGGTAGTGTTTGGTTGCGATTGAGGTGTTTGATTCTCACTCATAATTTTGCTTTTCTCTTTAAAAGGGCTAAAATAGCTAGGTCTTGCAGTATCGAAATGATATGAGCAACTCCAGCGTCCTACATGTCCCCCAGGAACACTTGGGGCAAAGTATAGCACATAAGACGCTGAGTTATTAGGTAGTATTGGCCAAGAGAAAGGGCTCAAGTGAGCGGTTTAGACCATCCTCACAGTTATTAGTCCCCGTCCATCTCCTTAGTGAGTGGTGGATGAGGGACAACGCCGCCATAGAAAAAGGAGATGTATTTTGCCTTATCTATCCCAAATGCTGTCGCGTCCGGTAGTAGATGCTGATGGCAAGGAAATCGGAAGAATAAACGACCTTGCCATTCAGACAGGCGAGGTTTTTCCGCGCATTACCTCGCTCGCCTTTAAGGGGCCTTCAAAAACGCCTTTCATGGTCAGCTGGCGCAAGTATGTGAGCAATTACGATGGAAACCGCGTGCTGCTCAACGTTGCGGGGCACAACATCAGGTTTTCCTATCTCCAGCCTGATGAGCTCTTGTTGGCCCGCGATCTCATGAACAAGCAAATCGTAGATACGCAAGGCCTCAAGGTTGTGCGCGTCAATGACCTTAAGATAAGTCAGAGTGGCCCTCAGATGCGCTTACTGGGAGCTGAGGTAGGCGCACTGGGAATCCTTCGCTCGCTTGCGCCCTGGTTCGAAAAGCTGGTGCGCAAGGGCGCAGAGCTCCTCAGGCGTCCTCTGGAAGAAAACATCATTGCCTGGAACTATATGGAGCTGGTGGACAGAGATCTTTCTTCGCTCAAGCTCTCGATGACACATAAGCGCTTAAACGAGCTTCATCCGGCCGATGTTGCCGACATCCTTGAACAACTCGACCCTCAGCAGCGGGTGAGGGTGTTTGACTACCTTGATGCCCAACATGCGGCAGAAACAATGAGCGAGCTGGAAGAAGAATACCAGACCGACCTGATTGATGACTTAAGTGAAACAGAGGCCTCGGAGCTCTTGGCCTCTATGGATCCAGATGACGCTGCCGATGTCATAGGCGACTTGCCGTATGAAAAAGCAGAAAAGCTCCTGTGGTTGATGGGTGTACAAGACAGCCGTCGCATCCGCTCGCTGTTGGGTTATCGAGAAAAAACCGCCGGCGGCATCATGACGCCGGAGTTCCTCAGCGTCTTGGAAGACACCACAGTTACCGAGACCATAGAAAAGCTGCGTGCCGAGCGAGAGAGCTTTCCTGCGGTCAGCTACATTTATACGGTCAATTCTCAGGGAGTGCTGCTGGGAGCTTTGAGCATGCGCGCCCTCGTGCTGGCCTCCCCTGATACCAAGGTGCACGAGCTGGCCGAGAAAGACTTGATTACCGCTGGTCCTGATGAAGACCAAGAAGAAGTTGCCGATCTTATTACCAAGTATGGACTTTTGGCGTTGCCCATCGTTGACGAGAAGAAAAAACTCCTGGGAATCGTGACGGTAGATGACGCGATGGAGGTCTTAGAAGAAGAGCACACCGAAGACCTCAAGATAGCCGGAGCCTCCTCAAGTGGTCGCGATGATGACCCTGGCAGCGTGGGCGTGCTTTTGCGGTGGTTCCTCAGGCGCATGATGTGGTTTGTGCTGTGGTCGATCCTTGCCTTGATGGTAGTGATGGCCGGGGGCATTGAGTACTTTGTGGGAGCCTTGGCCTTGGCGCCCTTTGTCCTTTTGATGGCAGACAATTCGGTGTCCTTTGCGGTAAGCGACCTGCTCAACTACGGTGGTTCTTCTGCCAAGGCAACGCTCGGCAAGCTCTTTAGAAGAAATCTCATCCTCACGCTGGCTGTTGCGCTTTTGGGCACCATATTGACTTTTGCCCTCAGCGGTGCGCTTAATGTAACTGCTGTTGACCCTGGCGCTGGAGACATGCTTCAGTCTAATGCTGCTCTTTTGACGCAGGCGCAAACCTTTGCTTTTATCTCCGAGATCAGAGACGCCTGTATACCAGCGGTGGTAACTGCCTGTGTGGTTACGCTCTCGTCTATATTCGTGTTGCTTTACGGCAGAAGACTGCTTGATAAAGGAAAGGAAATCTCCAACACGGCCATAGCCTTTGCTGTCATGCTTGGTGCTCTTGCTCTGCAGTTTGGGTTGACCTATCTCTTTCAAATGATGCAATCATTGTAATAATAAGGAACGATTGGTCATGTCTGAGGATGCAACAGTTAAGTCCAAAAAGAAGCCCCTGTTGCTTCTCTTGCTTGCCTCAGCCGGGCCAGGCATTATAGCCGAGCTGGCGGGTAACGATGCCGGCGGCATCTCCACCTTTTCTATTGCTGGCGCAACCTACGGCCTCCGTATACTGTGGGCGGTTCCTGTGGCCATGCTCTTTTTGATGGTGGTGCAAGAAAGCGCTGCTCGCCTAGGTGCCAAGACAGGCAAGGGCTTTGCCGCATTGATTCGCGAGAACTTTGGCCTCAGGCTCACCGCCCTTGCCATGCTCGCCTTGGTCATAGCCAATGGGGGCACCAGTCTTTCTGAGTTTGCTGGCATTGCCGCGGGCATGGAGCTCTTTGGGGTGAGCAAATACCTGGCCGTGCCGGTGGCAGGCCTGGCGGTCTGGATGCTTGTTATGGGAGGTACTTACCGGCGCATCGAACGTGTTTTTTTGGTAATCAGCCTGGTGTTTTTGGTGTACGTGGTGGCAGCCTTTGTAAGTGAGCCTCACTGGGGAGAGGTGGCCTATCGTACGGTGGTTCCAACTATCAGACCCGAGGCTGGCTTCATCTCGCTCATAATAGCTATCATTGGCACCACGGTGGCACCTTGGATGATCTTCTTTGGGCAGTCCAACGTTGTGGAAAAGGGGTCTACCATCAAGGATTTACTTTTTTTGCGCGCAGATGTTTTTTTTGGTGCAGTTATTGCCTGCCTGGTGGTGTGGTTCATCATGATAACCACGGGCACGGTGCTCCACTCTCAGGGTATCGTGGTAGAAGACGCTGCTGCTGCGGCTCAGGCGCTTGCTCCCTTGGTAGGGTCGGCAGCCGAGGTTCTCTTTGGCATAGGGCTGGTGGGCGCATCTTTTCTTGCAGCCTGCGTGTTGCCTATCACTACTGCCTACGCCATTTGTGAGGCCTTTGGCTGGGAGAGAGGCTCAGGTCATTCTTGGAGCGAAGCCCCCTTCTATAAAGGGCTGGTAACCGCCATTATTGCCCTCTCATGTTTTATCGTGCTCATCCCTGACATTGACCTGATGAACATCATGCTTACTGCTCAGGTTGTAAATGGCGTGCTTCTTCCTGTGTTGCTGGTCTTTTTGGTGCTCCTGGCCAACAACAAGAAGATCATGGGGCAGTACAAAAACCGCAGGCTCTCTAATGTTCTCAGCACGCTAACCATTGTTTCCGTAGTCATCCTCACCATAGCTCTCATTATTTTTCAATTTATGGGCTACGTTTGGTAGGCTTGGTAGTGCCTGGCAGCTTTTGGTAGCCATTATGCCAGGGCTCGGTAGCAATCAGCAGCCATTAAGAGCCGCTTCCGGCAACGCTGCACCTTCTTACTGTAAAGCTACTGTATAATCTGAGCCTGTCTCTATAAGCCATGACACAGAAGAAAGGAGGGAGAGACATGCAACTTGAGCCACAGATAATAGAGGTGGTCACACGAATTAAGTCCTTGAGAGAGGATAGTGAAATAAGCTTGGAAGAAATGGCCAAGGCCACCGGGCGGAGTGTTGAAGAATATGAGGCGCAAGAAAGTGGAGAGCACGATCTCTCGTTTACCTTTCTCTATAAGTGCGCCACCACGCTGGGCGTAGATGTTATTGAGCTGCTTACGGGCTCGGCTCCCAACCTCACCGGCTATGAGCTTACTGGCAAAGGCGAGGGGCTGGTCATCAAGCGACGCGCAGGATTTGAGTATCTGCACAAGGCACCCTTTTTTAGGAATAAGCTGGCAGAGCCCTTTGTGGTAACGGCGCCCTGCATAGCAGAAGAACAAGACAAGCCCATCCACCTCTCCTACCACGAAGGTCAAGAGCTCGACTTTGTCATCTCGGGCACGCTGCGCTTTGCTTTTGAGGATCATGAAGAAGTGCTTGAAGCAGGCGACTTAGTCTATTATAACTCGGGCAGAGGGCATGGCATGATTGCTACAGGAGGAGAACCCTGTGTATTTCTTGCGCTGGTACTCAAGCCGGGAGCACAGATTATGTAGCTGGCTTTGCTCCAGCACAATCCTCAGCTCAATCACGCACACATTTCAGCACAATCATGCACGGCAGTTACTCTTTTTTTGATTATTATGACGAGCCCTGGGCAACACTTGCTAAACTGTAGCAACAGCCCAACTGGCTATGAGCAACACAGAAAGGCAGATCATGCAAAACTTACACCTCAAATACGTTGAGGAACAATACGATGATAGCGGCGTGCTCAAGAAGTTTTCTGTGCACTGTCCCAGCGACTATAACTTTGCCTACGATGTGGTAGACGAGATTGCCGCTACTGAGCCCGAGCGCCCTGCTATGGTTTGGTGCAACCCCGAGGGCGAAGAACACTTCTTTAGCTTTGGCAGCCTCAAGTATTGGAGCGACAAAACGGCCAACTTCCTGCTTGAGCAAGGTGTAGAGAAGGGCGACATGGTACTGGTTGTATTGCGTCGCCACTATCAATTCTGGTTTATCGCACTTGCCCTGCACAAGATAGGAGCCGTGCTGGTGCCTGCCACCTTTATGCTCAAGGAGCACGACCTGGAGTACCGCGTCAATCAGGCAAGCGTCAAGACCATCATAGCCACCAATGTGGGCGATATAGCGCAGGTTGTTGACAATACGCTCGAGCGTATCCCCTCGCTCAAGAATCGCATTTTGGTAAACGGCGGCGGCGGTGGGCTTACCCCGGGTTTGCCGGAGCTCTTGCACGTAGAGGAACTTGGCCTTGGCGCGGCGCTTTCTGGCGAAGAGGGCATCTGTGCTTTGGGCGTTGAGCGCGAGGGCTGGGCAGACTTTAACACCTGCGTGCGCAAGGCGAGTCCTGAGTTTGCGCCTGTGTCTACCTTGGCAGCTGACCCTATGATTGCCTACTTTTCTTCTGGCACCTCGGGTAACCCCAAGTTGGTGCTCCACGATGCACGTTATTCTCTAGGACACCTTGGCACTGCCAAGCACTGGCAAAACGTAAAAAGCGATGGGGGAGTGCACTTTACCATTGCAGATACCGGTTGGGGCAAGGCAGTGTGGGGCAAGCTCTATGGGCAGTTCCTCATGGAGGCCTGCGTGCTCACCTACGACTTTGATCGCTTTGATGCCGTAGAGCTCATGGGTTTGGTGGATCGCTACAAAATCTCCACGCTTTGCTGTCCACCCACCATGTTTCGCATGTTTTTGAATGGGCCTAAGGAGAGCTACAAGCTTTCCTCCCTGGAGTACTGTGTTTGTGCTGGCGAGGCGCTTAACCCCGATTTGCTTGAAGGTTGGAGAGAGCTCACGGGCATTACGCTTATGGATGGATTTGGTCAAACCGAAACTCCGCTCACCGTGGCCAATATGCCTGGCATGACCCCCAAGCTTGGAAGCATGGGGCGCCCCGTGCCGCTTTACAACACACGCATCCTTGATGAGGAGGGCAGGGAGTGCAAGGTAGGGCAAACGGGCGAGATTTGCATTGAGTATGATGTAGATAATCGTCCGCCTGGCATCATGTTGGAATACTATCGCGACTCAGAAAAGACCGATGCAGCTATTCGCGATGGTTGGTATCATTCGGGCGACACCGCATGGCGCGATGAAGACGGTTACTTCTTCTACGTAGGACGCAACGATGACGTTATCAAGTCAAGCGGCTATCGCATAAGCCCCTTTGAGATAGAGAGCGTACTTCACACTCATCCGGCAGTGCTTGAGTGCGCAGTAACCGGCGTGCCCGACGAGCAGCGCGGTAAAGCCATCAAGGCCACCATCGTCTTGCAACCAGGCTTCGTAGGAAGCGACGAGCTTACCAAGGAAATACAATCCTTCATGAAGCAGCAAACCGCACCCTACAAGTATCCGCGCATCATTGCCTATGTAGACGCTTTGCCTAAAACGATTAACAACAAAATTCGCCGCGCCGTCATTCGCGCAACCGATGAACAGGGAGAGGTGGTTGCTTTGGGGCGCCCTCCCGAAGAACACGGCGGTTAGCGGGTTGATCTGAGCGCCACCTAGGCATTCAAAAGAGTATCGGGCCTCAGTCATGTATCAGGTATACACTCCTGTCGACCCGATACTCTTTTTCAAGCCTGTCTAACTGCTCAGATTAACCCGCTTGCGAGTCAATCTGAGCGCCACCTAGGCATTCAAAAGAGTATCGGGTCTCAGTCATGTATCAGGTATACACTCCTGTCGACCCGATACTCTTTTTCAAGCCTATCTAACTGCTCAGATTAACCCGCTTGCGAGTCAATCTGAGCGCCATCCAGGCATTAATAAGAGTTTCGGGTCTCAGCGTAGGGTGCGTTTTTCTTGGCACCACTTTGTTAAGGTGCGGCGCGAAGCCAGCCCACTTTTTTGTCGTCCGCGCGCCACGAAGCATCCCTTTTTAGGGTAACTGGTCAGACCCAATTCGTCATTGCGGGCTTGACCCGCAATCTGAGACGCATTTTGGTTAGATTGCGGCTCGGAGGCCGCAATGACGGACTACAGTCTGGCTAGTAACTTTTTAGGATCTGTGAGATGTAGTTATATATATATGAAAATTGTCTGAAACTGGAAAACCTGCTACAATGTGTAGTGGCAGTGTCCGACTTGGTTAGTAGCGCGGGTAGCGCCTGGATTATTTGGATGGGAGTCTTAGGGCTCCGGTCGTTGACCTTCACGACGCAATCGTAGTTTTTGCAGCAATTGAATAACAGCTGATGAAGACGACGAGCGGTAACAGCAGTAGGTAAGGTATGCCCACTTGGAAAGCGCTACGTAACGCCACGCCATTCCTGCGGAGCAAGGCAGGACAACCTTGTGTGTGCTTTGCTCCATCTCAACTGAGCTTGAGCACTAACCCATATGCTCAAGCTCAGGCTAATCAGAATTGCTCACTATAGGCAAAACAGCGTATCAAAAGTCAGCCCTTGTCATCTTTGCTGTTTGCGCAGAGGTGCTTATAAAAGCTAGTATCCTGTAGCATCAAAAGTTTGCCAATATGCGCTGAGCATCTTTCGCAGGGCAAGGCGGACGATTGAGCGCTACTGGGCGTAACGCGAATGAGGACAACGCAGCCATGCGGAAGATGAGCAAGCAGATTGGCAACTATTTAGTTGTAACAGTCCACTAGGACTCAAAGGTTGCCGCAGCGCGTGCAAGCTCTTCGATGATGTTGATTTTTTGGGTGCAGGCAGCTTCGCAGGCAGCGCACTCGGTGCAATCTGAGGCAAGGCCTTTTTTGTTTCCCTTGGTGTACCAGTAATAATCAAAGCGACAGCCGTCTTTGTTTCCATAGAGGGTGAGGTTGTTCATGACCTCAAAAATGCTTGGAATGGCAATGCTGCAGGGGCAGCTGCTCACGCAGTAATCGCACAGGGTGCAGGGTATGGCAGAAAGCTTTTCCATCTCAAAAAGGGCGCGACCCAGCGCAGCACGTTCCTTATTGCTCAGTGGCCTCGGGCGTCTAAAGGTGGCAAGGTTGTCGCGCATTTGCTCAGGGTTGCTCATGCCAGAAAGAATAGTGATTATGCCCTTAAGGTCGCACACGTAGCGCATTGCCCAAGAAGCCATTGAGGCGTTGATATTATGGGTGGTGAGCTCTGCCATGGCATTGGCTGGCAAATTGACCAAGCTACCGCCTTTGAGGGGCTCCATGATTATGATGGGCTTGTTGTGCTTCAGAGCCACCTCGTAGCAGGCGCGTGACTGTATGAAGTGGCTCTCCCAGTCGGCATAGTTGATTTGCAGCTGGACGAACTCTGTTTCTGGGTGTTTTGTAAGCACTTCGTCAAGTAAGTCCGCTGAATCATGAAACGAGAAGCCCAAGTGCTTAATGAGCCCCTCCTCTTTGAGTCTTACCAAAAACTCCCAGGATTCAAAGGCCTCAAAGGTTTCAGCGCGCATCGCATCAATATTGTGAAGCAGATAGTAATCAAAGTACCCCGCTCCCGTGCGCTCAAGCGACTCGTAGAATAAGGCTTCTGACTCCTTGCGAGTTTTTGCATGCCAGGCAGGAAGCTTGTTGGCCAGTTGGTAGCTCTCTCTTGGATATCGATCAACCAAAGCCGCCTTGGCAGAAACCTCAGAATCATCGTAGATATAGGCAGTGTCAAAGTAGGTAAAGCCTGCTTGCATGAACAGATCCACCATCTCTTGCAGCTGCGGTATATCTACCGGACCGCCTCTTCCTCCAACACGCGGCAGCCTCATGAGACCAAACCCCAGCTTAGGAATATCCATACCCAAATAGTCGTGCATGCCCATGTCTCCTCCCAACGAAACCATTGTGCAAAAGTATAGCGCAAAGAGCAGCAAAACAGCCTGCGGCAGCCGAGCAGACTGCCGCAGGCTGCCAAGTAGATATTCAGCGACCAGGCAACAGCCAGCTCCTGTGCTTGACCGCAGAACAAAACGTTGTTATACTGCGTAACAATGTTACGTTTTGCGAATGCCATCTACAGAATTAGAGGAGGTGCCTATGAATGAGCACATTGCAGAAGCTCCCCAGGATGCTCCGAGGGAAGCTCCCCAGGATGCTCGCCAAGAAACTCGCCAGGAGATTTCTAAGAAGGAGTTGCTCCAAGAAACCGGGATTTCGTATGGTCAGTTGTATCGCTGGAAGCGAGAGGGGCTTATACCAGAAGAGTGGTTTGAGAAGCGCTCGGCTTTTACCGGGCAGGAGACCTTCTTTCCTCGCAGGCTTATTTGTGAGCGCATCGAGATAATACAGTCTAAGAAGGACGAACTGTCGCTTTCGGATATCAAGGACTTGCTTGACTCATTACCAATGCAGAGCAATCTGAGACAAACCTTGCTGGCAACAGGTAGCATGGATGAAACTTTTATCAACAGCCTTGAGGTAGATCTGGAGGGCATATGGCTTTCGGCACAGTCGGTCAAGGCAGTAGCCATACTCTACGTAGCTATGAACCTGGCAAAGGTCAGCATAACCGAACAAAGCACATTGATTTCTCAAGTTATCAAGACGCTGAGTGTTGAGGTGCCAGCCACGGCAACAGCTCAGCCAGCAATAGCAACTACCACCAGCGCCGCAACACCAGCGCAAGAAGAGAAGGGATAAATCATGAGCACATTCAGAGGTGTGGGCAACATGGAAAACGGACGCGTCGATGGCGTGGTGAGCTTTGCCGGGGGAGTATATGGCGATCTCAACATCAATGGGGTTGTAACCATAGATGGCCCTTTGGAAGCAGGCAAGCTCGACGTTGACGGCGTAGTAAATGCTCGAAGCGACATATCCTGTCAATTATTCAACTGCGATGGCGTGGCAACCATAGACGGAAACCTGCGCACCTCCCTCATAGATATAGATGGAGTAGTAACGATTCACGGCAGCAAAGTTGAGGCAGACCGCATCATGTGCGACGGCGTTCTCTCAACAGAGGGGCAGGTCTCGGCAGACAACATCGATGCCAATGGCATAATCAACGCTTCTGAAATTGTCGGCGACCGCATTTCCATCCAGTCGTTCAAAAAATCCTTTCTCTTTGATGTATGGGTCAAGCTCAATGAGGCTTTTGGCAGTCGCTCTGTCTCAAGAATAAACCTCATAGAGGCAACCACTATCAATCTGCGCGGTGTTCATGCACATACAGTGAGCGGACATGACGTCACCATTGGGCCAAAATGTAAAATTGACACCGTCGATGCCTCAGGTACACTGTATATAGACAGCGAGGCAGAAGTGCGCACAGTAATAGAGAATAAAGGTGAATAAGCATGCAGCTATACAACTCAGAACTACTTAGCATAGATAAAGTTGGTTGTCCTGGTGGAGACGGCTACCTGGTGGCAACATCCACAAAAACCCTCTTGTATGACAGCGGCTTTGCCTATAGTGCGCCGGCCATGGTTGAGGAGCTGGAGGCATTGTTGGCAGGGCGAGAGCTCGACTATATCTTTCTTACTCACTCTCACTACGACCACGCAACGGGCTCTGTGTGGGTTAAGGAGCGCTGGCCAAACGCTACCATCTTAGGCGATGCCCATGCTGCCTATGTACTTGAGCGCCCCGGCGCACGCAGGCTCATAGAAGAACTCAATCGAGCGGCTGCCACAGATGCTCATGTCTACGAAAAGATTACTGCTGAGCAAAGAGATTCGGTAGATTACTCCTGCCTGCAAAAGCTGGCAATAAATGAAGTGGTGAGCGAAGGCAGTGTCATTGACATGGGCAGCGTTGCACTTGAGGTTTTTGCTGCGCCAGGGCATACTCGTTGCTGCCTCATGCTTTGGTGCCCAGAAGAGCGCTTGCTCTTTGGTTGTGAGTCGCTGGGCGTTTTGGTTAACGAGGTCATGGTGGCTCCAGCCTGTCTTACGGGCTATCACGATAGCTTGGCTTCTATTGCCAAGGCAGAGTCCTTGCAGCCTCTCCACATTGTTGTAAGTCATAGAGAATTGCTGAGCAGCTCAGCTGCAACGGACTATCTTAATAGCGCTCGGGAGTGGACAGAAAAAACCGCACAGCTTGTATGGGAGAGCCACGCAGGCGGAACCAGCAAAGAAGACACCGTTGCCCTGCTCAAAGAGATCTTCTTTACCGAGGACGCTCGAGAATACCAGCCAGAGGAAGCCTTTGACCTTAATGCAAAGTACCTCGTTGACCACCTGTTGGCATGCAAGGAGCAACAGCCTGCCTAAAGCAAGCAATAGCTGGCAGCGCCTTCTTAACCTAAGTCTGGCAGGTTAATCAAGTCCACGTTTGTGCTGCTGGGCGCAAGGCTGCCAGCGGCCATTTGATGAATGACGTCAACCACCTGCTTGTTGACTGGTGTAAGAACACCGTACTTCTTGCCAAGCTTTAAAAGAACCCCGTTAAAGGTCACGTCAATTTCGGGGTAGCGACCTGCCTCAATATCAAAAAGCATCTGGGTTCTAATGTCGCGATGGTCTTGCACCATGAACTGAAATACGGGAATCTTTTCTTCCATCTCTTCGTTAGTAGAAAAGGTGAGGTAATTAAAGTCAAAGCCCTCAACCGGTGGAACCAACTGATAACCCGCCGTGTTGGCTATGGCCATGGCCTCATTATAGATATGGGCGGCGCACCTGATTGCCTTTGGATTATCGATTACATCGCCAAAGGTGCCGTTGACAACAGCTCCCATGGTGGCGTAGCAGCAGTTTACGATGAGCTTGCTAAACCTTCCGCCTTCAAGGTCGGGAAGAATGTGAGCTTTGCCGGCATCGTTAAGCAAGTCCTCGATTACCTTGATGCGCTCGGTAACCTGATTGTCCAGCTCACCGATGTGGTAGTCCATGAGATCAGCTGGCGAAGTAAGCTTGCAGACCCCCGGCTCCATCCAGGTGGCTCCCCATCCAAGAACACAGCCCACTACATTCTTGCTGCCAACAACTTCTGCAACTGCATCTTCTGGCATGCCGTTTTGTCCTACCACCACAACTCCCTCTGGCTTGAGATGCTTTGCTACATAAGGCAGCGCCAGATGGTTTGTTGTAGGTTTGGTCTGATAGATGATGACGTCATAGAGTTCTTCCATGCTGTCGGGCACAAGCGCCTTAACCGGCACGGTAATCTCCAGATTGCCAATAATCTGCCCCCCCTTTTCGTTCATTGCTTTGACGTGCTCTTCGTTGATGTCAATGAGATCAACATCTCTTCCTGCCTTGCTGAGTAAAGCCCCAATAATCATCCCCATGGACCCAGCTCCGTAGACAGCAATCTTCATCTTGACCACCTCTTTCTCGTTGCATCCTATTGCACAGAGCACAGGGTGTGCACATGCTGATTCGTATTCTACAACAACAGTGCACCAGCATGCCTAATCAGGGTACAATGTACTCGAACGCATAAGGCTTAAAAGCTCAAAGAGTGTTAGGCTGGCTGCAGCAACAGGGTTAAGAAGGTAGGCATATGGAGAGTATTCTTGTCATCGTAGGTCTGGTGGTTGTATTTGTCGTTATTCTTATCATCAATGCAACGCGATTAAAACCGTCCAAGGTCACAGATCCCTTGCCGCCAGCCGAGGTATTTGGTGATAAAAAAGCGGTCAAGCGGTTTAGGGCCATGCTGCGTTGCAAAACTGTATGGCCAGGCGATGACCCCAAGGCAGATTACAGCGCCTTTGATGAATTTCTCCCAACACTCAAAAAGCTCTACCCTCGGGTCTTTGATACTTTGGAGCTCACACAAATCAATAAGTATGGCATCATGTTGCGTTGGCCAGGTGCAGACCCAGGGGCTGCCCCTGTGGTTTTGATGGCGCACTACGACGTGGTGCACGCCAAGCCCAATGACTGGAAGCACGACCCCTTTGGTGCAGAGATTCACGATGGGCGCATTTATGCCCGCGGAGCGGTGGACACCAAGTGCATTCTTGCAGCGCTGTTGGAGTCGATAGATCATCTCCTGGCAAAGCAGCACACACCGCCAAGAGATGTCTACCTCTGCTCTTCTAATAGCGAGGAAGACATGGGGCTCACCGGCAACCAACTGGCAAGCTACTTCTCCAAAAAGGACATTACCCCTTGCTTTGTGTTAGACGAGGGAGGGGCAGTTATCGATAACGCGCCGCTGGGCGTGCCCTGCGAGCTGGCTGCCATTGGAGTGGCAGAGAAGGGCTTTATTACCGCATACTGCGCCGTTGACTCCCAGGGCGGTCATGCTGCTACTCCTGCTTCTACTGATGCGCCGGCCAAGCTGGTTGCTGCACTGGCCAACGTGCTCAAGATCCCCTCTCCTGCCAAGCTGTCCAAGCCTGTAGAAGCAATGCTCAAGGAGCTGGCAGCTCACGGCGGTCTGGGGCTCAAGCTGGTATTTGGCAATCTTTGGATCTTTAGACCTCTGGTGCTCAAGATTATGAAGAGCAAGCCCGAGACGGCTGCCATGGTGCGCACGACCTACGCACTCACCGAGCTACAAGGCAGTAAGTCGCATAACGTCATCCCCAAAACTGCCAAGGCAACCATCAATGTGCGTGTTGATCCCCATGAAACAGTCAAGGCGGCCATGAAGCGTCTGGAAAGTGGTTTTGCCAAGGCGGGCATAGCGATAAAGGATACGCATATTGTGCTCAAAACCCCTATCGACCCCTCTCCGGTTTCTCCTTTTAAGGATGAGGTCTTTGACTATCTGCGCACGGTAACCCAAAGCGTTTACCCCAATGCGGCCATTGCTCCTTACGTTCAGAGTAGCTGTGCCGATGCGCGGCACTTCTCGCTTATTTGTCCACACACCTATCGCTTTGCTGGCTTCCTTTTTAAGGAGGAACAAAGAAGCTCCATCCACGGCGTAGATGAGAATCTGGATGTAGAGAGTTATAAGCGCGGCGTGGGATTTTATATTCAACTGATAAGTCATCTAGACAGACTGGGAGGACGGCCATGACAAACGAGATGCAGCCAGCAGCCAAGCAAGGCAAGATATTCTATGGGTGGTATGTGGTAGCCGGGGGCTTTATGCTCATGGCCACCTGTTACACCATCTTTGTCAACTGCATTACGCTCTTTCAACCACACATTGTTGCCGATCTCAGGATCAGCATGGGCGCCTTTAATACGGGTGTCTCGCTCTGTACGCTCATGGCCATCTTTGCTTCTCTGGCTTTTGGTGCTCTTATTGACAGAGTGTCCTCGCGCCTTCTGGGTGCGTTTACTGTTATTACCACCTCGATAGTCTTGGTGCTCTTTTCATTTATCTCGGCACTTTGGATGCTCTACGCGCTTTGTATAGTTGCGGGAATAGTGGTGGTGGCAGGCACGCGTCTTTTGGCAAGCGTCATTGTGGCCAACTGGTTTACCCTTAAACGCGGCCTTGCGGTATCCATTGCCCTGGGAGGCTCGGGCTTTGGTGGCGTAATCCTTACTCCCATCGTTACCAACATCATTGTTTCTTGGGGATGGCGACCAGCCTTCATGGTACTTGCGGTCATCGCAGCAGTTGCCGCGCTGCCCATCATCTTGATGGCTTTTTATAACCGACCCGCCGACAAAGGCCTGGAGCCCTACGGCGTTGGTCAGACCGAAGCACAAAGAGAGGATAAGTCGCCTGACACACCGGTTAACGTGTCAATAGGCTGGAAGGTTCTCCGCAAGAATGGCGGCTTTTGGATATTGATCATAGGCTTTATTGCCATGGGCATTGTCAACGGTGCCGTCATCATTAACTTTGTTACCAACGCAACCTCAGTCGTTTTGGACGGAACAGAGGTCGTCACCGGCGGGCACAGCTCAGAGTGGGCAGGCGGCGTGTGGGCGGTCTATTTGGGTGTTGTCATCGTTGCAAAAATCTCTTTGGGTGCCATCTACGACCGCTTTGGTCTTAAGGCGGGCACTCTCCTCGGAACAGTTGCCTGCATGATAGCTGCGGTGGCACTTTGTTTTCCTGCCACCGACTTTGGTCCTGTCGTAGCTGCGGTAGCCTTTGGCTTTGGTACCTGCATGGGTACGGTGTCTCCCCCAATGCATGCGGTCAAGCAATATGGCAAGAAGGATCTGGGCTTGGTTACTGGAATCATTACAGCTCTTGAGCTCTTTGGGGCTGCCATAGGTGCGGTGGTGTCTGGCCTGCTCTTTGACGTCTTTCATACCTTTACGCCTGCATGGATCATGGTGTTGGGCGCCTCGGCAATCATGGGTGCCTGCCTGCTGGCAGCCATTCCCTCTGCAAAGAGGCTTGTAGCAAAACGCATAGAAGAAGGCGCACCTCTGCTCGACGCAGAAGGGTTTGAGATTATAACAAGGTAGAATACTACCAGCTGTTTTGAGCACGCTACGAAAACAATGACATGGGCATCCACTTTATCCTTGATCCAGATGGATGCTGGATTGAGATTATGCCCAAGCGTTAGTCTCTTGAAAGGAGAAGCAATGTTTAAGGAACAAAAACTATCAGGTCAAAACGGAAACAGCGCAACAGTGTCAATAAAGAATTGGCTCTTGTTAGACTGCCTCGCATTCTTGAATCTCATACCCATCATTGGCAGCGTTGCCTATATCGTTATCATCCTCATCATTGGCTTTGGTACCAAAACGGCAATTAGCCTTAAAAACCGGGTAATTGCGGCTTTGATTTGGGCGGGCATTTGGATAGTGCTTACGTTTATTTTCTCGTTGCTCTTTGGTGCTACTATCATGGATATGGTAGGCGAGCTGCTTCCCGCTATGTTCTAAAGCCTAGCCAAATGTCAGCAAGAAGAGCACCGTTGCACTCCCTTCATGCACAGTAAGCTGCCAATGAGGAGAGCGCGCAACGTTTGAGATGCCGAGGGTGCTATGGGGGCTGAGGCTATGATGGTCGAGCTCCCACTCAACACCCTTGAGCGAGACAGTAGCAGAGCCTCCCCATGTTACGAGCGAGAGGTGTCGGGGACAAGGGAGGTCATAGGGGAGGAAACAAGGGTTAGCTTGCACAGAGGAAGCTGCTTGGCTAGAGGAAGCCGCTTGCAGAGAGGTGAGGCAACAAGAGAACCGCCCCTCCTTAACCTCTCCTTGCACTTTTCCACCTTTGTTGCTGTTTACAAAGAAGCAGGCCTCGCGCTCGTCTCGCAGCACTATCTCCATGCCCTTGTTGCACACAGCACCTGCCAAGGCACCAAGCGCACCCAAGCTATGGTCGGCACGTCCGCCCAAAACATTAGTAGCGAGGATGCGGTGGTATCCGCGGAGGCAAAGCGCCTCGATACCCAACTCAATATCGGTGGCATTTTTGTAGGCGTCATGCCGCTCAATCAAAACGCCTTGTGCCTCATAGTATGCCAGGCACTCTGGCGAGAGCGAGTCAAAGTCGCCGAGTAACAAATCGGGCTTAAGCCCTGCTCTTCGAAGTTGTTGGCCACCGGCATCGAGGGCCACGATGAACCCAGCCCAAGAGGCAAGCTCCTGCAACAGGGCAGGGCTTACTCCCCTGGGAGATCCCGAGACCAAAAGAGCAGGTTGGTTTTGCGCTGCGCTACTAGTTGTTGGCTTCTTTTGAGGGTGGGGACTTTTTGACATGCTGCTTCCTTACTGGTACGGCCATGGCTAAGACGGGGGCAATCAGTAGAAGAAAGATAGCACAACCAATCAAGGAAGGTACCAGATAGGTAAGATTGTATCCCAAGGAATAAATCCAAAGATTAAGACCGGCATCAACAGGGCCAGCCAGCAAGAGGGTAGGATTAGTAGCAAAGAAATCTCCGGCGTACTCTGCAAAGAATAAAACTCCGCTCAAAGTGTGAGAGGCAAGGCGCATCAAGCCACCAGTAACCAAGGAAAGAATAATGACAAACGAGCCATTCATCAAATAACGACCTGTGCCGAGCGCAGCCGACCTTCTTGTAAGACGGTTGTACCAAGGGGAATACAGTCCAACTCCCAAACCAAAAAGCAGGTAGGGAAGGGGGTAGTCCAAGATTACTTGCTGGGGTACAAGGATAAAAGGCTCAACGAGCAAGTTGATGACACCAAAGATAGCGCCCGCTGCCATGCCGCTCAGCGGTCCACGGCGCAGCGCAACAATGGCAATAGGCAGCATGCATAGACTAATCGAGCCTCCCATAAAGTTGATGGGCAGTCTCAGGTGCAAAAGGTTTAAAACCGCTGCCAGTGCGATGGCCAAGGCCACCTCTACAATAATGATGGTTCTTGCGTTGTTCATGGTACTTCCTCTCTGTGCGCGTCCAAAAGACGCTCTGGTTAGAGAGAGCTGTTGAAGATACGGTTTGGATGTAGATTACACCTTTCCGTTTGTCGCCCCGCATTACCGGAACGCTCTTCTCGGTCGCAAACCAGACAGTTGCCTGGTTTGCCTCTCAGCCGGAAGGTATTCTTGCTAAGAATGCCTCCGCAGTGCAGCTCCCGATGGAAAACTCTGCGCATTGGTGCGCCGAGGCAGATGATAGCACACAAAGCTTATTGCAAGCGCAGCACTCAAGCAAACGTAGATGCCAAGGGGTGCCAGCGGAGCGCGAGCACTCTATTCACTGGTCACACATCTGTCGTCCTGTCGCGTTTTGCGCAGCAAAATGTTGCAGGACCTACTACAGGTCTGTCTATAATGCTAGTAGACCAGAGGGTATAGGATAAGCTGGCCTGACCTGTAACCGAGCGCTTAGAAAAAGCAGATTTTGATGCCTACCAGTATGAGTATGATGCCACCGACGAGTTGGGCTTTATCGCCTAAGAGGGCACCAACACGCTTGCCAATAAAGAGGCCAGCAAGGCATACCAAGAAGGTGACCAGGCCTACGATAGTTGAGCCCAACACAATATTGGCGCTCAGGGCTGCGAGGGAAACACCTACGATGAGCGCATCAAAGGAAGTTGCCAAGCCCTGAACCAAAATGACAGAAACTGCCAATCCTGCTTCTTTGCTTGGTGCTTCCAGCGCTTCTTCCTGGGGTCTGGCATGCCTTGCGTGCTTGGCCGTTCCTTTGTAGGCAGTAACCAGAGGAACCTCCTCTGCATTCTTCTTTTTGCGCATATGACGCACTGCCTCAAAAATCATCCTGCCGCCAATGACAACAAGAATCACCAGGGCAACCGGCCCGGCAAAGGCCTCGATGTAGCCAACTAACAAACTGCCAAAGAAGAAGCCAGCCAGAAGCATAAGCCCTTGAAGCAGGCCAAAAACAAGGGGCATTGACAGGCGTTTGAAGCGAGAAAGATCCGGGTAGGCTATAACATTGGTGATAGTGACAGCAAAAGCATCCATGCTCAAAGCAAGACCTATAATAAGCATCTCGAGTATTGGCATGTGTGTACCTACTTTCTCGCTACTGCCACCAGCAGGTTTGGGGCTCTAATAAACACAACATGGATTCATCAATGCCTGCATCAAGCAAGGCACGGTAGAGATAGTCTCTATAGGGCAGCTCCGAGCGGTCATGTCCCAGCTCGATGAGGGCTATCCCGGCTCCGTTCAAAGCCAAGGCCTCATGATATGCTACTTCGCCCGTTACGTAGCAATCTGCCTTCGTATTTATGACACGATAGGTCAAACAGCCACCACCGCCAGAGCAGCAGGCAAGTATATTAATCGCTTTGTCTGGGTCTCCCCACACCTTGGCAACCGCTCCAAAAGTCTCTTTATATCTGCTGACCAGCTGCCTGAGGCTTACGGGCTCGCCATCCTGAGGTACACCCAGTTGCCCCAAGGAGGGCAAAAGCTCCGGTGTAGCTGTGAGTGCTTGAGGCGTATGTACCGTCTTGCCCAGTGCATTGAGGTCGTCGGTCGACTCGCACGGAAGCGACAAGGGCTCAGTGTAGGTAAAGCCTGCCGGCTCAAGCAACAATCTCTTGGCTGCAGGAGAGCAGTCCAGGTTGGTGTGCATGGTGATGAGAGACACCCCCAGCTCTGCTGCGCGGTAGACCGCCGCCCCTTCTACAGGTCCTTCTCGCAAAACCGCTTTGGGCAAAAACCAAAAGGGAGGATGATGAGTGATGAGGGCGTTGCAACCTTTGGCCGCCGCCGCCTCAATAGCAGGCACCTTGGCATCCAAGGCAAGGGCAATGCCACGCACCTCAGCGCACGCATCTCCTACAAGTAGGCCAATACGGTCATCAGGTGTTGCGTTTGCAGCAGGAAAAGCAGCAAACAGCAGCTGTTCTAACTCTTTAATGGTGATCATTTATACCTCATATAATCAAATCTGCCTGTACATTTTATACCTTTGCAGCATTCAATGAGCCCGACAAACTCTTGACATGTTAAGTTTGGTATCAGGGGGACGCACCTTTAACACCAGCCCTGTCCCTTCTATAGCCGAGTGGCTAAAGGAAGCCGGGGTACACGAAGGAAGACTCGATAGTGTGGCATTCGGATTCGGAGAGGCCAACAGATCGCATGGATTTGCGCCAATCAAATTTCACCACATCAATAAGCGCTTCAACGATGTTTTCGGCGTCTTTGGCACTGAGAAGAAATCGGGCATGCTGAGACAGCAGGTTTTTCTTATTGGCAAAGCGCCCAAGGTCGCCGCAAGACATCGCCAGATCCCGTCGTTCGATGCTTGGTTGCACCGTGACCGAAAGGTCGTAAACAGGCGAAAGCCGCCAGCCGGTACGGGCAATAACTGCATGGTTGCGCGGATGATCATCAGTATTGCTGACAAGGGCGTTAAAAGCCATGCGCCTGAATAGTTGCTCACAATCCTTTGCAGGCTGCTCGCTTAATCGACGAAGCTCTTCTGCAAGCAAAACGTAAGACCAACGGCTGCGCATGGTGACCTCTTCGTCAGCTCCAAGCACTGTTAATGCGCTGAGCATGCGGTGCCGCAAAAACCCCCCATCGCAGCGCTCTCGATCAAAACGTTTGACGAGGAGAACAGAGCGTCCACCTACTTTGATTACCTCGCTTGGTGGGGTATTGATGCCGCAGTTGTGAGCCAGCTTAAGCAGCCCGTGCTCTACAAGTGCATTGTCCCAGCGGTCGGTTGAGCAGTTGAACTTGGCTATCCAAAGCTCGCCTTTATGCTCAATAACAGCCTTTGGACGAGCTCCGCCCAGTGAGGTGCCGGGCAACACGAGCTCCCTGACCTGCTGAGCAAGTGAAGTGCTTTGCAGCGGGCGATCGTCGACTATCGCCTCTGCAGCAGCCTGAAGAGATTCCAAGTTGATAGTGCGATTAAAAGTACGCAGCGGTGCCGGAGCTTGCACGCCAAGCCCAAACCCCAGGGCTCCACTGCGATCATCGGGTGAGTTGAGAAGGTAGTCCATTTCGCTTGGCAATGGCTTTTCCAGGTTACGCTCGATAATCAGGCGACCCCAATAGTCGGGTGAAGCATCGCGCATTGCCCCAAAAAGACCGTTATGGAAGACCGATGTAAATACTGTGTCTGCCAACGGAAGCTCCCTTGGATCCAGGGCAACTGCACGTGGATTAGCAAGGTAGCTTTTTCCGTAAACAAAGCGACCCACGTGCTCATTAGTCGCGCTCCTTTGAATAACAAGCTTGCCAGCCGTTATAAAATCAACAGAGCCAGGCATGACGATATATACGTAGCATTCCTGTCTAGAAGTCATTATCAAGCTCGTTAGGATTGGCAAGCTGTGCCCGTTTTGGCTCGCGCAAGGTCATGAGCCGCAAGCCTTCGATATCCATAAGAGGGTTTCCTGCGTCTTGAATTTGCTCTAATAAACCATAGGACCAAAGTAAGGAGAGATACACTGCGGCAGCTGTTGATACCTTGCCGCGCTCTGCATCGCGAACCGAGCGCACTCCCGTACCAATGCGTTCAGCAGCCTGCTGCATAGTAATCCCGCGCCTAACCCGAGCAGTTCGAAGCCCTGCTCCCAGCTGAATTAACGCCTGCTCGACCGCATAGGGAGTAGATTGTAAAAGCATATTCGTCTGCGTCATAAAAAGCTCCTCTGATGGTATAGCTCGAGCATAGTATAGCATGATAAATGCTTTTAAAAGCAGGTAAAGCCAGTAAAAATGCTTTTAAAAGAAGATAGAGCTCAAGCTCTCTTTGCCGTCCTGTTGTGTCCAGCAAGCCCAATCTCCCCTGTCGTATTCGGCATTATGAAGATGGAGTGGAGAGCGGTAGAAACTCAAGTAGTCACTGCTTTATTGCCGTACTGTAAAGTGCCCTGGGTAACTTCTGAAGCAAGTTAAGCGAGCCAAGGCGAAGCCCCATTCCATCTATGTGCTGTATTGTCAAACTGAAGTAGCAGAAAAAGTTGACCCGGAAACAGATCCAAGTTTTACCTGCATCAAGCATTGAGCTGACGCAGATTATTGAACCTATTCGACTAAGTATAGATCTACTCTTGTGGCACAGGCAGCCACAGCCTCTTCTAGAGTGGCACTACCATCAAGATAGTCATGCAATTGTTTAAATATAATACCATGTATTCTATTGTCGACAATTACTGGAGTATCTAGCGAAGAGAACATCGTGGTATAAAAGCTTAAGGTTTCACCAGAAAAAGCGTCAGAGAAAATATAGTCATCAGCAGTAAAAAAGATAGCATAGGCCTCGCTGGTTCTACTCTCAATAACCGACTTGTTTATCGATAACCCTTCGTTTTGACTGCTATTTTGATAATAATCGTCGAGCATCAATCTGATGAATTCTTCAGCCAGTTCGATTTTCCCACTAGCACTGTTGATAGCAGCAACTGTGCTAGGCACAAAGCATTTTCTTTCCTCTGGCATCAATACTTCGATTATCACATCTCTATCGATGCTTTCTTGGGCTGCATTGATATAGCCGAAGTTTGTTTCGTTTAAGACACTGGTAATAAGAATCTGATTAGGGTCAGTTAAGAAAGATTTAACACCAAAGTGGAATTCACGTGAATGCGTGCATTCATCCCGCAAAGAAGACTCTGCCAAAAGCGAATGCAAGCAGACTTGTTCATTCACTGACTCAAGCTGAAGAGAGATTCCCCTGATGCTCTGAAAATAAATTATCAAGGCGTCTTCATTGAGCTTCCCTCCTTCTAGAAGCTCGGGGTAAGTAGCAATAAAGATAGCATCGTGAATAGCCTGATTGCAAAACACTGAAGAGCCACGGTTCTCACCTATCATGTCTCCTACTAAATCTGTGAGCGCCAAAAGGCTGCCTGCTCTACTCGCAATCTCTCTTGGAGCAACTATGGTTGGAAAGGAAAAGCGCATTGGGAGTGCCCAGCACTCTCCATTGTACACGTAAGTGCCTATGATGTTTTCGTAGAAATTACCAGACTGAACGGCCTCGTTGTAGATGCTTGATAGGTTCTGAAGAACCCCCTTGTCAATATACTCTTGGGCCGGCAGCCCATCAAGAAAAATAATATCAGGACCGGCTCCTGCTAACAATTCGGTGTTTAATGCCAGCAATGCATCTTCGACAGTCGTTTCATCGCTGCTTAAGCCTATGCTTAACTTTACATCGACTTGTGCGTTTTCGCTTTTAAAAAAAGAGATTGCTTGGCGCACTTCTGCGCTGTCTCGTAATGAGTAAACCTGCAGAGTGACAGCCTTTTCCATTGAGCCATAGTCTCTTTCATATCTATAAATCGAAAAAATATCCTCTTTAAGACTGGGATTAACGCAGACAAGAAAAAAACTATCTTCACTGTCAAAAATGCAGCCAATGGTTATGAGTGCGGGATTAGCCAAAACCGTCTCCTCAGCATCAACAATTATGTTTAACCCAGTGTCCGATAACTCAAACACTCCATTGTTAAGACAAACTGTGGCTCTATCAAGGATGCTGGAATTACTATCTAAGTTCGGCAATACCTTAAGATGAGAAAGCTTCGCGCTCTCCTCAAGCGAAGATGATAAGGCTTCTAAAAGCTCACTATCAAGCTTGGCAAAAGTCTTTGTTGCTGACTCAAGGAAGTAGTAAACAGAGTGATTCCCGTTTTCATCATCTTGACACAATGCAATAGTCTTATCACCGTGGCTTGCCGCAGACATTAATCGTAATGATCGATATTTCTCCTCAGATTCCAGGAGCACAATGGTTTCATCATTGCTGTCAATAAGGAGCAGATTATTTGCATAATCCTGAATTACAAACTGCCCTTTATTAAGAGGGAGTAAAGTGGTAATAGTATTTACAGATGCTTCAGTGGCGCGAGAGCCGAGAGCTTCCATTACATCAATATTGAGCCTTCGATACTCTGGCTCAGGCTCGAGTTCAATCAGATATAATTCCAGTTTTCCCTGAATGTCAATTGCATCAGTTGCAACAACAAGTATCTCCTCTGCCTTGGTAATCGCAACTGATGCAACCATTTGACTTTCGCTCAAAGTGAGCAGCTCGCGAATATTGCACACCGCTTTCCAGGCAGAGGTATCACAGAGCTCCCAAACAAGCTGTGAAGACCCATCGCCGTTTGATCCTACTATCAGCAATCTTCCTTTGTCCGTGTGCTCCATAGACATTATGGTTGATGTGCCACTAGGCAAATCTATTCTCTTTTCTTGATAGGCATAAGTCGCTGATATTACTTCACCCTTTGGAGTATTAGAGCAAGCGATGGTGAGTAGGGGTAGTGCTGCAAGCGATAAAATAGCGAGCAGCATAAGGCAAGCGCGAGTCTTTCTATCAAGTTTCATAGCTTTTTGCCCTTCAAGTAGATAAAGTACCGCTAAATAGAGTGCATTACGACTCATCAAGTACATTATTATCAATCGTGCTTTATTCCGCTCGTACCCAGAGGCTCATCTGCTTGAGCCTCAGAAAGCAACTTTATAGCTACCTTATCACTAATCATTATTTACACTATCTGTCTTACTTAGCCTATGATAACAACTTCTAGGTTAAAGTCTTACTTTTAAAGGCTACTTTTAGTTGGCCTGCTGAACTTTTATTTTGCCAATTGATGAGATGTAAATCCACCTGTCATCTTTCCTTGGCCTGAGAGTAGCAGTTAATGAGCGTCAATGAGCGGCAGTCAATGAGTGTTAATATATAGCATAGGATGAGGCGTTCCGAATGACGAACACTGCAATAATGCACTATAGTATATAACCAAAACAACAAAATACAGAAGAATAGTAAGTGCTTAGCTTCAGGAGAGGGTCTAAGGGAGCCCTGCAACACCGCTGCGCAACGCGGACGACAAATCGGGCTAGCTACGCAACGCACGACAAAGTGTGCGTGAACTGTTCCACAGATACCACTCGGAGGCTAATTCAGGCAACGTGCTTGACAGCACATCTGCGAACTGCTAACTTCATACTCATTGGGAAGAGGTGGCACCGGGGTTGTTGAGTCACTGGGGGTCTTTGCAGTGTGGAAATGTAAGCATATGACATATTGAGAAGAAGGGAAGCAAAATGCTTTGTCAAGCAAGATTGGTTTACAGTGCGATGATTTACCGTGTTGGTTTGAAGCAAGAAGGCAAGGGCAGTCAGTTAGCATTGCGCTTAGCCATTGGCACACGGTTGGCGGTGGCATCATGACTATTGTTCAGCTGGAATACCTAATTGCCATAATACAGGAAGGGGGCATTAAAGCTGCTGCCGCTACGCGGTTTGTGACCAGGCAGGCAGTGATAAATAGCATAAGAGACTTAGAAGAAGAGTTGGATGTTAAGCTTCTGAAAAAAGACGGGAGAACGGTTGTGCCAACAGAAGCTGCACGGCAGCTTTACCCTCTAGCAATAGAGGCTTTGGCATCTGTCGATAAGGTCGGGTTTTTTGCTAAGCGCTTGTCAGGAGAGCAAGGAGTCAATGGAACAATAACCATTGCTGTTAAATCATCCTTACTTAGAGGCTCTCTTCTATCCTGCAGTGGTGCAAAGGCAATCAAGAATGCTTTTGAGTGCGCTACAATCGATATCAGTTACTGTACAAACAGTGACTGTATTTACGCTCTAAAAAATGGTGCTGCAGATTTAGCAATTGTGCTCGGGCGAGTCGATGATTTAAGCTTGAATAGTGTCAAAGTATTTGACCTCTGCCCGTATATAGGAGTCTCGAAGAGTAATCCTTTGGCCAACAAAGCCAGCATGAGTGTTCTAGACCTGGCAGGAGTGCCAATAGCAGCCCCAGAAGACATGAGCTATTGTTTTGGAGCGTATGGAGAAAAACTACGAGAGCATGGGATACAGACTGAGTTTACAAGCCTGCAGCCTACCCTCCAAGCCCATCAAAACTTCTTAGACAAGGGAGGTGCCATTTTCATGTCTAACGCTCCCCGCCTCCTAAACGAATACAACGACCTGGTGATGCTCAGCATAAGCCCTGCAACCAGCTTCTCATTTCCTGTGCACGTGGTGCACAGAAAGAGTGAACAAGAAAGTCTTGCCTATACCATTAGCAGCTATGTCATGGATTCAAAAAAGTCAGATTTGTTCTACACATGACAAAGCCAGTATATAGCGCTCGCTCCGACCACTAGGGAAGTGCCTCAGCCACAATGCTACTATTTTGCTGAGGCAGTGTGTCAGTGGATTGACAACCAAAAGTTTGCCATGCCAACAAAGATTTGCCTTTTCCTGTAAAACTAAATGATACACTGGGTTTATGAAGCGCTTGTGGGAGGAATATAGATGGCCTTGGTAGCACGGTACTTGGCGTTTTATATAAAACAGAAAAGGATCCTGCAGTTTTTTGGCAACCAAGTGCTTTTTTCAGCTGTTATCTTGACAGTCTCGATTATACTGATAGCTGCTATGAAGACTAGCCTTACTGGCTTGGAGCCAGCAGCCCGTTGGCTAGCCGGAGGGGCTTTTGCAGTCTTTTACGCCATTGCTCTATCTGGTCTGGTCTCTTTGCGGTTCTCTAATGAGTATATTGAATATATATCTTGCCTTGGTTTTACGAGGCTGCACGCTAGGCTATTAGCAGGGGTTATGGTTTCTCCAGTCAGCATCCCCTCAACCCTATTCGCTTACTTTCTTTTAACGGAGGGTCTTCCTTGGAGTCTGCGCCTCCTTTGTACAGCTTGTGTTATTTTTTTTGGAGATACAGCCAGTTTTTGTATGCTTGGTTTTCAAAATAGAGGGAGGTTACGGGGAGTTAGGCAAAAAAAGCTATCAATGTCAGAGAGGTCGCTTCACGAGAAATATAAGAGTCCTTTTAAAGCCTTTTTCCAAAAAGATATCCGCATGCTATGCACTCCTCTAGCGATACTAACTTATGCAATATTTATGCTCATTGCCCTATTTTTATTACTACTAGCCTCATTTGTGTCGTATATACTTACTCTCTACATTGCATTCTTATATGTGCTTATGGTGATGTTACTAGGCATGACGATTCTTGGTTTGTACAAAGGTGAGAACAAAGCTTACTTTTACTTTAGAGCTGAGCTTCGCTTAAACAACACGCAGATTCTCATTTACAAATTGCCTCTGCAACTAGCAATAATTGCTTCTGCTACACTCGTTTACGGGTCAATAATGGCCATAGCACATGGCTTTGGCGCAATGAACCTCCTTGCTCTTCTAGGAGCCTTGCTATACTTTTTTATTTATTGTTTGTCGCTCGGTGTATGGTATCTCAATCGTTTGAATAAGGGCAGGCGTATTGAATTCATATTCGAGATGCTTTCCTTTTATCTCGTCTCATCAATCCCTGGCCTTGCTCCGCTCTGCCTGGTAATTATTATGCTGAAAGAAAAGAACTTTTTACGCAGTTGGAGGCTCAAAGATGTTGCAAATAAAAAATATCTATAAGTCATATGGCACCCACCGAGTACTTCGCGATGTGAGTTTATCGATAGACTGTGGCGAAATCATAGGTATCGTTGGCCCAAATGGAGCAGGCAAAACAACCCTCTTTAGAATACTGGCTCGCTATATTACGAGATATCGAGGCGAGGTAACTTTTATGGAAACACCATATGCAAGGGTAGAAAGGGGCAAGATAGGCTACCTGGCAGAGAGACCCTTTCAGTTTGACTACTTTACTCCAGTTGAAATGCTTTTGTTTGAGCGTTCTATTAAGTTTCCAGATCTTCCAGAGAGCAATCTGTACGAGGTCTTGCACATTCTAGGTCTAGAGGATTATCTAGATGAACCAATAAAGCATCTTTCAGCAGGTCTCAAAAAAAGGGTGGCAGTAGCTTCTGCTTTTTTGGGTTCACCGTCCATACTGGTTTTAGATGAACCGTTAAACTCACTCGATATTCAGTCCACAATAATCCTCAAGCAGCTGATTAGAGATGCGCTGGCTCGCAATGCGATGATTCTGATATCAAGCCATGTGCTTGATTTTTTTGACGGTCTGATTGAGCGCACTGTTTTCCTCAAACAAGGCGCAATTCATCATACGTGTGCCGGTGATGCGCGCACTGCAGAAGAGCAATATATTGACTTGTTTATGCCTGACGCCAAAGAGGCAAGGCAGGATATATTGTGAAGAATAAAAAAAGAAAAATAGGATCAATTCTTCTTACTACTGCAATCGCAACATACTTACTGGTAACAGTACTTGGAGATTTAGGAGTACTACACATTGAGCCACTAGATCGAATTCCAGTGTATTTAGTAATTACCCTCTGTTTCTGTGTAGTTTATTTGTCATATCGCATAAACAGGCCAAGTAACAAAACCAATGGGAAACGGGAGTAAACAAGGGTGAGATTTGTATGCATAAGGCAGCAAGATGCAAGTGACTGCGGTGCTGCCTGTTTGGCAACAGTGGCACAGCATCATAAACTAAAAGTACCAATCTCCAGGATTCGAGAAATTGCTGGGACTGATCGAGTTGGGACAAATGCTGCGGGTATGGTAAAAGCCGCTGAGCAGCTTGGGTTTTATGCCAAAGCTGTAAAAGGAGATGCCACAGCATTTGCCTCAGATTTCACTTTGCCAGCAGTAGCACTAACAATCACCAAAAAGGGCATGGCACATTTTGTTGTTATCCATAAAAAAACAGAGAACAGTGTTGTCGTTGCTGACCCAGGGGCTGGCCTGGTAACAGTTTCCCTAAAAGAATTCCTCAGCTGTTGGTTAGGCGTACTTATTCTTCTTACACCGTCTACAGACTTTAGAAAAGATAACCAAACAGAAAACTTCCTTCTTAGCTTCTTTCGATTGCTAATACCGCAAAAACGCCTGCTCATCTTCATTTTCTTGGCTTCGGTACTCATCACAGTCTTTGGCATTTTAGGCGCATTTTATTTTCGAATAATCATGGACACCATAGTGCCAGGAGCACTTAGAACAACACTGACGACCGTATCAATCGGTCTCATCGTTCTTTACGCAATTAAAGCGTTCACCGAATTCTTTCGTAGCCACTTAACTCTCTATCTATCGCAAAGATTGGATATCCCCTTGCTGCTTGGTTACTATCAGCATGTAATTGGGCTGCCTATGTCTTTTTTTGGTACCAGAAGAGTGGGGGAGGTAATCTCACGCTTTATGGATGCAACCAAAATCAGAGATGCAATTTCTGGGGCTGCGCTTACGGTGATGATAGATGCGCTCATGGCGATAATCGGCGGTATTATTCTTTACCTCCAAAACAGCTCTTTGTTTTTTGTAGCTCTCATCATGGTTTTGTCTGCCGAGCAGCTAACTGCCCAGAGGGTGTCACAAGTTGAGGCAAGCCTCATGAGGGTCCAAAGCGATCTGGATACCTGTCAGCTCCAGATCATCGATTTGAATTCGCAGGTTGAAAGTGGCTCAATAGCTGCAAATGCATCAGGAACGATAATGGTAGAAGAAAGCATCACACCTGGCGCAATCATCCAGCCTGGCACCACCTTGTTTCACATAGTGCCCACTGACGAAGAATATAAAGTGATTTTGTTGGTTCAAGACAAAGACATTGCTTCAGTGCAAGCGGGTGGAGCGGTACTCTTGTCCATCAGTGCGTTTCCCTATCAGGAGTACGGCAGATTAATAGGGACAATCTCCTATATTTCTGCAACCTCGCTAGCTGTAGAGGGCATTGGGCAGGTGTATAGAGTTGAAGCAACCTTACCAGAAAGCTTATTGGTAAATAGAAGTGGAGTGCGCGAAATGATAGGAGCAGGAATGACCGTGAGGGCTGATATTGTTAGCGGCACAGAAAGCTGGATGACATGGTTGCTCAAAGAGATAAACCTTAGAGATTGAGCTTATTAGTAATCTACCAAAGCAAATTCTGTAGAAAGGAGGTGTTGATTATGAAAGGATTCGTTGAGTTGACTAAGCAAGAGATGGAAGCCTATGAAGGTGGAATCAATCTAATGCCTACTATACTGCCAAAGCTGATAATAGCACTATTGTTTAGGTAGGCACCAAGTAATGCCCGTCTCCTTGCAGATTGTTGCGAGGAGACGGAATCCCGTATGAACAACCTGCTGAAAGCTTGTTAGACCTTTGCAGCTTGCACGATGTCTGCAATACTAGGCGAATGAGAAGAAGGAATGAACCTTAAAGTAATGCGCGAAAGGAAGTACTAGTAAATGACAACATCTCCATTCTTAGTTGACTCAACCGAAGAGGACAACCAGTTGATGCCTGAGCTGACGCCGCCTGGTGCAGTTATTTCGACAAACTCCCAACTCCATGAACGTCAGGAGTACGGCAGCGCTGAAGGCTCAGCACAACCAGCGCGTCCTCCAGAAAAGCAGTTGCGGCGAGATATCATGGTAATTGTGATAGTGCTCATAGCAATGTATGCTGCGGTGAATATTATTGCCATAGCAATCCTCAATATTGCACTAATGCTGTCGCCTGAGTTTCAAAGCGCGATGCTTAGTGGTGCCGCTGGTGCCCAAGCCTTTCTTGAAGGACCTCAGCTCAACCAGTTAGCAGCTGAACTAACCCGAAAACACCAAGGTGCAATGCTAGTGGTGACTGGGCTGGTAACACTGCCATTAATTCTGATAATTAGAGGAAGGATGGCTTTTACTCATGATCTCGTTGCGGTCAATCAAAAGCCAAGGCCAGCCAGCATTATCAAAATCTTCACTCTTATGCTTGGAGTAGGTTTTCTGGTAAGCCTCATACCCCTTGCACTGGATCCTTTGCTTGAGAACATGGGCTTTTCGCTCAGAGAATTCATGGATCAAGGGATTATGGCGATAATTGCCAGCCCAATAGGCATCCTTTACGTTGTTGTAATAGGCCCAATCATCGAAGAGATGATATTTCGTGGTGCCATACTCAACAGGCTGGCGCGTCATGGTGCCAACTTTGCCATAATAGTTTCGGCTCTCTTATTTGGTTTGTACCACGGCATTCTGTTTCAGTCCTTTAGCGCTTTTTTTGGCGGAATAATCTTTGGCTATGTGGCGCTGCGTTATTCATTGAAATGGGCTATGTTGCTCCACATTCTTAACAACGCTATCTCTGTAGGGATGTATCTGTTAGAAAATGCAAACATTGGAACTGCTGATATCTTGAGCTTGTCATTTGCCGGTATTTTTATTATTGCTTCTGTAGTCATAATCATTATGAAGAGGGGAAAGATCTCTGCAGTAAGGCAGGCCGGACTTCCTGTGACACCAAGACCATATCACGTAGCGTTTTCCAGCCCCTCTCTAATAGTCTATATAGTTCTATTCACTGCATTAGGAGTCGTAACTATGGTGCTACCAGGGACACTAGCAGGCTAGTTGGCAGAAATGCGACCCGTCCCCACGGGTCGCCCCTTAGCGCTACACCTTCATGGGGCATAGTGCTGCCCCTGTCTCGCAAGACTCTTGTCCACCTCTGATGGCTAAGCTAGCAATAAGTCGTTGTCAAGAAGGCTGCGCAGATAGTCTGAGCGGCTCATGCTGAGACTTGCTGCTCTCTTGTCAAGTGCTGCAACTTTTTTGATTGGCACCCTAAAGGTTACTGACTGAAGATCCTCGCCAAGCATGAGCGGCCGCCCTTGTACAATTTTGCTCTTAGCCCCAGGCCATTCCCCACGTTCAAACGACTTGGCAATCTGCTCAATCATTTCATCGGTGAGCTCAACTCCATTTTTGGTCTTAATGCTCATACTATGCTCCTATCGCTCAATTCCAACTTCCTCTAGCGTTTTCTTTGATGGCGGGGTCATTGCATGATATATGAGCACCACTCCATCCTCTTTAACCGATCCAACCATCTCAATCAGCCGATTGTTTTCGTCTGCTCCGATTGCTACAAGTATTGTGTCAGGGAGATCTTGACCACTACGCTCTATGACAATAAGAGCATTTCTCCAGGCACTTCGTACATCAGACTCTAGAACTTCTGGATGGCGTATCATAATGCGCGAGTGCACCTCTATCACGTCAAACAACCAAGCCTCTCTTCCGCATGTCTTACATTATTGTAAGACATTTCTTGCCTCAGCGTCAAGCTTCCCAAAAACGCACAGAATAATGTATCGTAATGACAGTGAGTGTGACCAGTGAATAGAGAGTTATCGCATACTACGGCCGCGCAAAACAAAACCCTGCCAATTGCGAGGCGGGGTTTTACAGTAACGTCTCGCTCTCAGGACTTCAATGCGAGACTATCGAGAAGACGGCTGGGTAACAAATATCCCCCTTTACGGATTAGGTGTTTGGGAGTAGTTGATTGCCAGTGGACTTTACGCTAGTTTATTATGGTGAATGACTCTTTAGGAGTGTTGGGTCACAAGGGTCTTTTTAACGAGAGCAGTAAATAGAGGTTTTGGGATGGAAGTGCTGGCTTAGCATTACTTGCAAAAAAAGATGTACATTAAATAGAAAAAGGTCACAATGGTCAAAACGGACTCACTTGATATGCCGTCTGCTGAGGGTAATAGAGAGTATACGCAACAAGAAATCACTCAAGCAGCTGCAGAACTACAGGCTTTTAAGGCCCTGGAGGGGCGCTCTGCCAAACAAAAGCGCACCAAAAGGCTTCGACTCATAATCATCATCGTTGCCGTGCTGCTTGCTCTAGTTTTCGGTGCAGCTTTTATAGGCAGCATTCTCGGCAGTGGCGAGCAAGGAGCATTTCAAGCTACGGACACCATAACCCGCGGCGACTATGTCGACTCCATCGATGTCAGCGGCAACCTGGCTGCTTTTGAGCAGGTGACAATTACTCCCGAGGTTGATGGAACCGTCTCTGCTCTCTATGTTTCAGAAGGTGACGCTGTTGAAGCTGGTCAACTGCTATTTACGCTCGATAATCCTGACCTGGATCAAGCCGTCTCAACTGCCCAGCTTGGAGTAGGCAGAGCAAATATGCACCTGCAGGGCGCACAGTCAACACGCGATGAGGCAGGCGGAGCCTCAGAGAGAGCCTTGGTAAACTACAATACTATGCTGGAAGCCTATAATGCCTCCGCTGGTCAACCGGATGTCGATGACATGCCAACTAATAAGAAATTAACTCAAGCTGATGTCGACCAAGCTTACGAGGTATACCGACAGTCCGTTTCGGCAGTGACGAGTGCTGATTTTGCACTTGCGGATGCCAAGATAGCTCTAGGCGATGCCAATACGGCATTGTCTGCGGCCATTGCTGTATCAGAAAAGCGGAACATCTACTCGCCGATATCTGGTTTGGTGGTGTTGAATAATATCGAGCGTGGCACCAAGCTCTCGACCCTTGCACCAGCCGGACAGGTGCCCATGCAGATTGCAATGATCGACCAGATGAACATGACTGTCTCCGTAAATGAAATTGACATCCTTAGTGTCGAGCCTGGCATGAGGGCTCTCATCAGTGTTGATGCCCTAGATGGTTATTCCACTGATGCTGAGGTTTTGCGTGTGGCTTCAACCCCTGGAGCCACAGACGAGATGAGTTTTGGCGGAAGAGGAGGCTTGGTTACCTATAAAGTTGACCTTCTCATAAAAAACCCTGACCCAAGACTGAAGATCGGCATGTCAGCCGATGCCAAAATCGTTCTCCAAAAACTTGATAATGTCTTCATGGTCAACGCAATGGCAGTTCACGATGCCGGTGCCTACAGTTTTTTGCTAGTACTAGAAGACGATGGCAGCATGCGCGAGGCCGTGGTTAAAGTAATCGCATCCAATAACACACTCGCAGCCATCGAGGGTGATATCCGCGAGGGTGATGAGGTGCTGCTGGATCTAGGCTATGACAGCAGCCCGATGATGCAACAGCAATCCACGGTAACTGTAACAGCAACATCGGCATCATAGGGATACTCGGGTTTCAGGGGCGTGTAATGGACAAAGTCATCGAAGTCAGCAATCTGCACCGCATTTACGAATCAGCAGCCGGCGCTACCCCTGCTTTACGCGGAGTCAGCTTTAGCGTGGATCGATCGGAGTTCGTAGCTATCATGGGGCCATCAGGCTCTGGTAAATCCACCTTGATGAACATTTTGGGCTGCCTGGATCGCCCAACTCTTGGCGAATACCACCTGGCTGGCACAAATGTGGCAAGCTTGGATGACAACCAGTTGGCCGATTTAAGAGCCACCAGCATCGGCTTTGTTTTCCAGAACTTCAACCTCCTGCCCCGTGCCACTGTGTTGCGCAACGTCATGTTACCTCTGGTCTACACCACGTGCCCACGAGCCGAGCGCGAGCAACGTGCTCGTACAGCCCTGCGTGCTGCGGGGCTTGAGGAGCGCTTCTTCGAGCACAAAAGCAACGAGATCTCCGGCGGTCAGATGCAGCGGGTAGCCATCGCCAGAGCCTTGGTCAACAACCCAGAACTCATTCTCGCTGACGAACCTACAGGAAACCTGGATAGCGCCACGGGAGAGAAGGTGCTGAAGACCCTACAGGTGCTGCGCAGCCAGTCTCGCACCATTGTGTTGATTACCCACGACGAAGAGGTGGCCAGCCATGCCGACCGCATCCTCTACATTCGCGATGGACTGCTTGATGATGAAAAAAGCCGCACGCCAGTTTACATTCCTGATGGACTCGTTGATGATGAAAAAAGTCGCACGCCAGTAAGTTTGGGCGCAGTAGCTCTGCCTTATGAGTTAGTTAAAAAAATAAAGAGCTCGGGTGGTAAATGATGGGTATCCGCGACTTGCTACATGAAACCTGGACTTCGATTTTAGCCAACAAGGGACGCTCCTTTTTGACCATACTCGGTATTATCATCGGCATTGCCAGTGTCATTGCCATGACTTCGCTGGTTGGTGGCATGCGCAATATGCTCATAGGCGAGCTCGGTTTTAATCAGGCTCGCATTATCCAGATTAGCGCCCCAATACCTTTAAACGATAAAGATCTTGAAACTATACAAGCTGGTTTACCTGGGTATGAAGCTATGGCCGGCATAGGCTTTTCCTATACGACCGTCACCACTACCACCGAGCAAGAAGGCTATATGCTGCTTGGTGTGACACAAAACTATTTCGAAGTAACGGATACCAAAGTCTCATCGGGTCGAGGGTTTACTGATGATGACCTGCGCCAAAGCGCACGAGTGGTGATTATCGGACGAGGTGTCAATCATGACGTGTTTGGTGATGAAAGCGCCCCCTCGATTGGCAGCACCCTTTACCTAGGCAGTAACCAAGAAGCCTATACGGTCATTGGAATCGTTTCCGGCGACCCCTTAACAGGAGCTTATTCTCAGATATACACCCCCATGAACACTCTGCAAGACCGCATAACCGGATGGTACGGCTTTGATACAGTGTTTGGTTTGGTTGCCGAAGGCTATGACATAGACGAAGTACTTGAGAGAACCATCAGCTTCTTGGCCAAATACCAAGGCGTAGAGGAGGATATGATCTTTGCCTACAGCATGAAGGAATTAATTGACCAGCTCAATCTGATGATGACCGCTTTTTCTGCGGTGCTGACAATGATTGCATCCATCAGCTTGTTTGTGGGAGGTATCGGCATCATGAACATGATGTTGACCTCAGTGTCTGAGCGAACTCGCGAGATTGGGCTGCGCCGCTCACTGGGAGCCAGGACTTCTGACATCACTCAGCAATTCTTGGCCGAGAGCGTCTCACTTTGTTTAGCTGGCGGCTTTTTTGGCTTGATATTTGGCTTTTTGGGCGCACTGCTGGTTGCGGCAGCAGTGGGCATGTTTATTCCCGAAGCACAGTTCTCGGCAGCAATTGGCATCGAATCGGTAGTCATTGCCGTCATCGTCTGTGTAACGATAGGCTTGGCCTTTGGTTACTATCCAGCCAGACGAGCAGCAAAACTCGACCCAGTAGACAGCCTGCGCTATCAATAAGCGTTACCGGCTCCCAGTGCACTGCTGTCTGTAATAACAATGCTGGCGGGTAGGTCGTGGGCTTCTATAGGTAGCTTGCTTTGCATTTGGCTTGCTCGGCAGAGGACAACAGTTTTGGCAGAGCTGTTTTCAAGGGAGAGCTTTTTGAGATAGCGGTCGTAATAACCGCCGCCGTAGCCGATTCTATAGCCGGAGGCATCGCAGGCTATGCAGGGCACGATGACGAGGTCAAGCGAAGAAGGATCAACCCGGGGGCTTTCCGAAGAAGGAGCTAAAATACCCAAGGCCCCCTCATGCAAATCATCCAGCGAAGTAATTGCATGGGCATGCATGATGCCGCTACCCTTGCAGCGGGGCAGACACACCGTCTTATCGTTGGCGAGCAGGTCGTTAATGATGGCACGGGTGTCAACCTCAGAGCCTACACTCAGGTAGCAAAAAATGGTTTGAGCGGCTTGGTAATGTGGCAAAGACTCAAGGTGAGCCTTGATGCGGGCATCGGCTGCTGCTCTGCTTGCCAGGCTCTCACTATTTCGTCGCTCGAGGAGCTCTGTACGCAGCAGCAGCTTTTCTTTAGCAACCTGTGAATGAAAGGGCGCGTCATCCGAGTGTACAGCAGCATTCAATTGAGAGTCTGGCACGGCATCCTCACACCTGTATCGATTTGGCAGCAGCCTCAACTACCTGCTTGATGAGCACGCTGGTAGTTACGGTGCCTACCCCTCCTGGAACCGGCGAAACAGCCCGCACTACGCCCAAGGCTTCCTCAGTGTTAACATCGCCCACCATGCTGCCGTCTTCGGCTACGTTGGTGCCTACGTCAATGACGACCTGCTCTGGCCTGAGATAGCTCGCATCGATGAGATGGGCGCATCCAACGCAGGCAATAACCACATCTGCCTCTCTCACCACACTTGGCAAGTCATGAGTGCGCGAGTGCGCTATGGTTACGGTGGCATGCTCGGCAAGGAGCAGCATTGCCACCGGCTTGCCAACCACCAAACTCCGGCCAACCACTACCACCTTCTTGCCCTTGAGTTCTATGTCATAGTGCCTGAGGATTTCCATGCAAGCCTCTGCGGTGCAGGGAGCATAACCAGTGGCACTATGGGTAAATACGCCCGCTAAGGAGAGGTCGGTGATGCCGTCAACGTCCTTGGCTGGCAAAAGGCTGTTGCGTACCAGCTTGCCGTTGATATGTTTGGGAAGAGGGCAAAACAGCAAGACCCCGTGCACCAGGTCATCCGCATTCAGACGCTCGATGGACTGGATGAGCAGCTCGGTTGTGGTGTCCTCGGGCAAGCTTATTGGGCGCACGGCAACACTAAGCTTTTCAGCACGTTTAGTGGCGGCAGCTTCGTACCAGATATCATCACCACGCTCTCCCGCTCTCACGATTGCCAAAGCTGGTTGCACGCCACGAGCCTTGAGCATTTCTACTTTGGAGAGTATGCTCGTGCTCATGACTTGGACAACCTCCGCACCGTGTAACATCTGTGCCATTCATGACTCCTTTTCAAGTTTTATGCAATGCAAGAATTGTAGCGGATACCAGCTCAAAGTGTCATAACAGAGCGGTAGTGCTCTATGCTATGATTTCTGCCACAATAACCATCAGCCTCAGTATGACAGTTGCTCTGCTAGGCACAAGCAAACAAGGAGCGGTTATGCAAGAAGAAGAAAGAGAGCAACAAGAAGAAGTGGCGCAGCCAGCAAAGAAGCCAAGTTTGGTCTCGCCGATTATTTGGCTGGCAGCCACCGTACTTATTGCAATTATAGGAATCAACGCCTACTTAAACGACTATGTAATGGTGCTGTTTGGCATAATTCCACTTAACGGCATAGTCTTTGGCATAGGAGCGATTGCTGCATTAGCCTGGAGCGTCTGGAGCCTCATAGCGGTCTTGAAGGCGCGAAAAGAGCATCCCTAGAAGTTTACAAGGGGACGTGGGACAGAGGGAGACAGTAGGGGACACAGGTGACGGGACGGGAGGTGACAAGGGGACGGGGTGACAAGGGGACGGGAGGTGACAAGGGGACGGGGCGTTTGTCAACTTCCTAAAAGGAAGTTGACAAACGCCCCGTCCCCTTGTCACCTCCCGTCCCCTTGTCACCCCGTCCCCTTGTCACCTCCCGTCCCCTTGTCACCCCGTCCCCTTGTCACCTCCCGTCCCCTTGTCACCCCGTCCCCTTGTCACCTCCCGTCCCCTTGTCAACTTTTGTAATACCAATGACGCTTCCCTCACACCGACTTTACCTAAATTTGATATGTGCTTTATGAGGAGTTGATGTTGAGCTTCTATTCTTGTGCATGGCAGAGACTATGCACTAATAGCTGCCATTGTAAAAACAATGAGAAGGATGTATCAAAATTAGAAAGGCAGAAGGAGTATGTTAAGGAAGAAATATTTGGCAAGCGGATTAAAACTGGCACTTATGGCAGTACTGGCAGGCAGCTTGTTTTTGATGGGTGGCTGTGGCACAGAAGGCGGCAACGAGGTAACAAGCGAAGAAGCGAGTGGAGCAGACACTAGCTCGCTTGCCATCAACGTCATTAGTCGCGAGGATGGCTCGGGCACGCGCAGCGCCTTTGTTGAGCTCTTTGGCGTACAGGGCGAGGCTCCAGATGGCAAGAAGTATGATGACACTACCATTGATGCTGTCATTACTAACTCAACCTCCGTCATGCTCACCACGGTTGAGGGCGACGTTGCAGCAATTGGCTATGTTTCGCTTGGCTCTATGAACAATTCCGTTATGGCATTGGAGATTGAGGGCGCTGCTGCCACACCAGAAAATGTCAAGTCGGGCACCTATCCCATTCAGCGCGACTTCAACATCGCCACCATGGGTAACGCTAGTGCTGCAGCAGAGGACTTCATCAACTTCATCATGAGCAAAGAAGGTCAGGCCATTGTTGAGGACAATAACTACATTGCCGCTGCCAGCAATGCTGCTGATTTTAGTTCCAATAATGCCTCGGGCAAGGTTGTTGTAGGCGGATCATCGTCGGTATCTCCCGTTATGGAAAAATTGATTGAAGCTTATGTAGAGTTAAATTCCAGTGTTGAGATCCAACTTCAAACCAGCGATTCATCGGTAGGCATGTCTTCCACCATAGATGGCATCATCGATATTGGCATGGCTTCTCGCGAGCTTAAGGACTCTGAGCTCGAAAAGGGTCTTACTCCTCAGCGGATAGCCATTGACGGCCTTGCGGTCATTGTCAACAATGACAACCCGGTTTCTGGCATGAGCATTGATCAAGTCAGAGACATCTTCTTGGGCAACACAAAGAACTGGAGCGAAATAGCTTAATGATTAAGCAAGCAATTGCTCAAACCGTTCTCAGAGAACGGGTGGCACAGGCAGTCTTTACCGTGGCTGCCTGTTGCTGCGTTTTAGCTGTAGCTCTCATCTGCTTTTTTCTCCTGGTAAGCGGCATCCCTGCCATTGCCGAGATAGGAGTTGTTGAGTTCTTTTTTGGAACGGTATGGAAGCCCGAGATTGGGCTCTATGGTATTGGCTATATGATCATCGGCAGCCTCTACGTTACCGCTGGCTCCTTGATAATAGGGGTGCCGCTCGGCATCTTTACGGCACTTTACCTCTCGCGTTTTGCTACGAAGCGTTTGGGCAGCGCGTTGCAAAGAGGCGTTGAGCTTTTGGCGGGCATCCCATCAATTGTCTTTGGATTCTTTGGATTGGTGGCGCTGGTGCCCCTTATTCGCATGACGATGGGCGGCACGGGCCTTTCTATTCTTGCTGCTTCTGTCATCCTTGGCATCATGATCTTGCCCACCATCATCACAGTTTCGCGCGCAGCGCTCGACGCGGTGCCCCAAAACTACTACGAAGGTGCCCTGGCTCTGGGAGCGCGCCACGAGCGCTGCGTCTTTAGAGTGCTCTTACCTGCGGCTGCCTCGGGTATCGTGGCATCCATTGTTTTGGGCTTTGGGCGCGCTATTGGCGAGACCATGGCCGTAGTCATGATAGTGGGAAACCAGGTGCGTCTCCCCTCTGCCATTACCGACGGGGTGCGTACGCTTACCGGTAATATCATCTTGGAGATGGGCTATGCGGCAGACCTGCACAGGGGGGCGCTCTTTGCTACGGCGCTGGTACTCTTTGTCTTTATTCTGGCAATTAACCTACTCTTTAATATGATGAAGAAGAGGGCCGGCATATGAGCGACACTGCTTTAACGCCGGCGGCCGGGACGTCTCAGGTGGGCATCATGCCCAACGGGCTATTGGAGATGCGCGCTACTAAACGTGCCGCTGCCCGTGCTCGTCTGCAAAACGTACTGGTCAAGGTGGCCGCAGCTCTTACCGCTGCCATACTGCTTTTTATTGTCGGCTACATTCTCATCATGGGCATTCCGCATATTAGCCCGGATCTGTTTGCCTTTGTATACAACTCTACCAACCTCTCTCTCATGCCTGCGCTCATCAACACTTTGATAATGATTGTGTTTAGTCTGGCTATAGCCTTTCCGCTGGGACTGGGTTCTGCTATCTATCTTGTGGAGTACACCAAGCGCGACAATCGTTTTGTCAAGATGATCCGACTCACTGCAGAGACGCTCGCAGGCATCCCCTCTATTGTCTACGGCTTGTTTGGCCTCCTCTTCTTCGTAACCGTGTTAGGTTGGGGTTGGTCGCTGCTTGCGGGCGCATTTACCCTGGCCATCATGATTTTGCCCGTAATTCTACGCACCTCAGAAGAGGCACTTAAAGCGGTGCCCGATTCATACCGTGAGGGAAGCTTTAGTCTGGGAGCCGGACGCCTGCGCACCGTCATCAGAGTGCTTCTACCCGCAGCTATTCCAGGTATAGCCGCAGGCATCATCTTGAGCATTGGACGCATATTTGGCGAGAGCGCTGCGCTCATTTACACGGCTGGTGCTGTGGCTGCCATTCCAGAGTCGGTCTTTGATTCTGCTCGTACCCTCAGTGTTCACATGTGGGTTTTGTACAGCGAGGGTCTTCACGGCGATAAAGCCTATGCTACAGCCGCTGTCTTGCTGGGCATCGTAGTTATCATCAACATTTTTTCGGCACGTGTTGCTGGGCGTATTACCAAAGGAGAAAAGCATGCCTGACCCTCTCACCCTACTGGAGATTCCTACTTCGCTTGTGAGCAACGAGGATCCCACCATCAGCATCAAGGATCTGGACGTTTTTTACGGCAGCAATCATGCGCTCATGAAGGTCAATATGAATATCTATCCCAAGCAGATTACCGCCTTTATTGGCCCGTCCGGTTGCGGCAAATCGACGCTCATTAAAACCATTAATCGCATGAACGATCTGGTTGCAGGTTGCAAGATCAAGGGCAGCATTCTTTTGGATGGCGCAGACATCTATGCACGCACAACGGATGTTAATCTGCTGCGTAAGCGGGTGGGCATGGTCTTTCAAAAGCCCAACCCCTTTCCAATGAGCATTTACGATAACGTTGCCTTTGGGCCGCGCACCCACGGTATTAAGAAAAAATCGGAGCTGGATGAAATTGTGGAGCGTGCGCTGCGCGATGCGGTGCTCTTTGACGAACTCAAAAACGATCTCAAGCGCAGTGCGCTGGCACTCTCGGGAGGGCAACAGCAAAGACTCTGTATAGCACGCGCCCTTGCCGTAGAGCCCGAGGTGCTCTTGATGGATGAGCCCACCTCGGCACTTGACCCTATCTCTACCGCTCGCATCGAAGAACTGGCGCTTCAGCTTAAGGAGCGTTACACCATCGTCATTGTGACGCATAACATGCAGCAGGCGCTTCGCATTGCAGATCACACCGCCTTCTTCCTTTTGGGCGAGCTGGTGGAGTACAATCATACTTTACAGATTTTTTCGGAGCCAAAGGATCCACGAACCGATGACTACGTTAAAGGGAGATTTGGGTGAGCCAACCCATTTACTATGTTGAGGACGACCTCAATGTGCGCAACTTGACCATCTACGCTCTGGAGCAAACCGGGCTGGAGATCAAGGGTTTCTCAACTGCTAACGAGCTATATGCTGCCTGTGCGGTAGAGCTGCCGGATCTCTTCATTCTCGATATCATGTTGCCGGGCGAGGATGGCATCAGCATTCTTAAGCGTCTGAGAAACGATGCCGTTACCGCTGATATTCCCATCATGATGCTCACTGCCAGGGGCACCGAGTATGATGTGGTAACTGGTCTCGACACTGGTGCCGACGACTACATCCGTAAGCCTTTTAGCATGATGGAGTTGGTCTCGCGGGTCAAGGCGCTGCTGCGTAGACATCCGCATGACACCAAGGCCGAGGACGAGAGTGGCTCCGCTAAAACCTTGGGCAAGGTAGTGCTTTGCCCCAAGCAGCATAGCGTTGAGGCTGATGGCGAGGAGGTATCGCTGGCAAACAAGGAGTTTGAGCTCTTGCATCTCTTGATGCAAAGTCCGGGGCAGGTGTTTTCGCGCGAGCAAATTCTTGAGGCCATCTGGGGATGGACCTACACGGGCAATACTCGAACCGTTGACGTACATATCCAAACTCTGCGTCAAAAGCTTGGCTCAAGCGCCGAGATTATCGAGACGGTTCGCGGTGTTGGCTACCGCGCACGAGATAAGTCATGAGCCTGGGCTTTGCTGAGGCAGCGCTTCTCTTTGCCGTTCTTGGTTGCGGTGTAGCAGCTGGTTGGCTCATTTCTACACATGCGAGTAAGAAGAAGTGTCAGCTGGGTGTGCATGAATCTCTTGAAGAGCAGATGAAACGAGAGGCTGACGAATTAGCCCGCCAGCAAGCTGATGACATCCAAGAAGCACGCCGCGCCTTTACTGCCAATGTTTCGCATGAGCTTAAAACACCGCTTACCGTAATCTCGGGCTATGCCGAGCTGCTCAAGGACGGCAGGGTAAAGCCAGAGGATGTTACTGGAATTTCCAAAGTCGTATTTGAAGAGGCTGGCTACATGCTCAATTTGGTCAATGACATACTCACGCTCTCACAGCTCGATGAGTATATTGCCACCGACAATACGAGTGCACATCTCACGGCAGTGGATTTGGCAGCTGTGGCTGAGACGGTGCTCACGCAGCTCAAGCCCTATGCAAAGCAAAATCGCGTCAAGTGCGAGCTTGCCGTTGAAGGGGACTGCACGGTTATGGGCATCAGGCGCTTACTCAACAGCGTGCTATTTAATCTTTGCGAAAACGCCATTCGTTATAA
>WQXH01000005.1 GCA_009784945.1 Coriobacteriia bacterium
GATGTCAGCCTACTGCTAGCGTTTTTGGCGTATCTTCTGTCAGGCCAGTTGATTATTGCTCACAGGAGTATTATCTAGCAGCAAAAAGTGTTCCATTCCCCTAGTTCTCGGACGGTCTAGGGGGGGGGCAGGTATATATAAGATATGTTTGGAATTAGGGGTATGGAACTTCCCCTAACAAATTTCCCCCTATTTCTGAGATTCGACATGGTTACTACATCGCTACTGCATTGATACGATGAGGGCTTTTTGCACGTCACTACTTGCCTAAGCATATAGAAAAAGGCTGTTTCTAGAAGATGTAGTCAGTGTATATTGGCATGCATGAATCCTGCCACGAAAGACCAAACTAGAGTGCCCCTATTGAGGGGTGCTCCCAAGCTCAATGTTCTTGCTGCCTACTAGAGCACATCAATCGACTGGCTGGATTATCTTCTGCCATATGGCTATTGCTTCCATATGGGCTTTATGTGATGGGCTTGAGCTATACTATGACTTGCCAAACATCTATGTAAGTAGACTTGCTATGAGTCTGCGAACGCAAATTAAGAAGGGCATCTGTCCAACTTGGTGTGCGCTTGCGTACTTCATAGATGTTTGGCGACATGGGATGGATACCCTTCTTTATTGTTGCCAGCGTCTTTCAGAATCATCCTCCCTGCACACTTGAAGAAATGGAAGGATAATTGCATGGGCAACTTCTGCGGCAGATGCCAAGCACTGGTTCAAGATGGACAGCTATACTGCCCTGAATGTGGAGCAGAGATTAACTGGGGCAATGATTACCCTGCGCCCTCTCCTGTAGATGCGCAGACTGGCGAGATGCCGTCACATCCACAAGCGCTATACCAGCAACAGCAATCACTACCTGTGCAAAACTATTGCAAGAACTGTCGGTCGCCGGTCTATCCTGAACAGAAACGCTGCCCTGAATGCTTAGCGAAGCTCCCTTGGAAAAAGGCAACAAAGAAGAACCCAGCACGGCTTGACTACAGCGGCACTGGCAAGTATGGCCAAGATATAACATGGTATCCGGTTTTGGTAATAATCGTAATAGTTTTGTTAGTCGTGGCAATTCAAACAGGCATCAAATCATGTTCATCAGAACCAGCATCTTTGATGGACAACAATGGCTCAGGGGTTCAAAGTGGAGAATCAGTATTAGCAGGTGAATACTACTACACAGACGATAACTGGCACTTCTCTGCGCAGTTCCAACCAAGCCAACAAAAGCAGCATGGTCTGATCTAGGGAGTGCGTCTATCTCTGGTAGAGGGAGCGACAGCATAATCACCTTTGTTAACTGTGACGAGTTTGAAAACCGCATTGAGGATTTTGCCGACGAAGAATGGATAACCAGTAATCTGCTAATTGGTCTTGATGAGCTTTCAACCATGACGGATTCAATTCCAAAAAAGCCAATCATTGAGTTTGGGAGCAGACAAGGTCATCCCTCTGCAACAACTATAATTTCTGCTACAGCTTCCGAGCAAGTCATATGGTGTTATATCACTGTGGTGTTTTGGGATAACAGGATATATACACTTGCTGGGACAAGAGAGACGGAAGATGAAGCCATAACTGCGGAGGCTTCCTTTAAGTTGTTGACACCTGCCTCCCTCGATACCACGCTATCTACCGAGCCTCAGATTCCGGATGGCGCAATCAGTTGGACAGAAGCAAGGCAGCATGTAGGAGAGACTGCCACCATTTACGGAACTGTTGTAGGCACCAATTACGCAAGCAGCAGTAACGGCCAGCCAATCTATATTGATATTGGTGCAGCCTATCCTGACACGAGCAGGGTTACCGTTGTTATCTGGGGAGAGGATAGAGGTAGCTTCTCCTTTGCGCCAGAAACAACATATCAAGGACAGACGGTTTTGGTAACCGGTGAAATCTACCTTTGCGATGGGGTGTGCAACATCAAGGTGCAGTTTCCTTCACGGATATTGGTTGTGCCGTGACAGCCTGACAGTTAGCTAAACCATCCTTGTGCTCGCAGAAAGTCCCAGCGCCGCTCTGACAGACTTGCACAGCCCCAGATGCCGCATGCAAGGGGAATGACCACCTACAAGGTAACGCTGTCGATTTAAAGACTGTACAGGGGAGGCTAGGACATACAAAGGCAAGCACCACGCTTGATATTTACGCCTCTGTAATCCCTGCAAAAGACAAGGAAGCCGCCAGCGTAGTTGGCACGATTTTAGCAGCACCCATGCCCGTTATGGGAGAGGTGGTTAACCTCTGAAAAACGGACGTACCTTGCATACAAAGTACGCCTGGAGTACCACCAAGGCAGTTACCGTACATATTATTCTCAAGTGTGACATATGTTACAAGGGAAAACATGGTGGGCGATAACGGATTTGAACCGCTGACCTTGTGCGTGTAACGCGTGCTGGTTGGGGAGAAATTAACGTATAGGTGGGTCATAAGCGTTAAGAATGGGTACGTAATTGGTCATTGAGGTACGGGGCAGACAAGGTTTCTGCCACCATTCCTGCCACCATCTCTGCCACCAAATTCGAAGTGAGCCAGTGTCCTGTCTTGAGGGGCAGGGCACTGGCTGGGAAACAGTCTCTGGATTCAGCAGACGTTGTCTGCTGAATCCAGCAAGCACCACCCCAAACGTCATTCCGGGCCTGACCCGGAATCTGAGCGTCGACAAAAACGTTCGATAGCACGCTCACTATTAGCAAGCATAGCATCGTGCATACCACGATGCGAAAGCTTGTTCAGGGGAGACTTCCCCTGACCCCAACTGACGATCCGAAGAGGAATATGAAAAATGACAGATAGCCCCACAACAAGGCTTTCCACATGAGACTCACTCAAAAGGAGTGCGAAGATTTTGCCATCATATTTAGCCATGAAGCCAAAGCGGCTCAATAGGAAAGGGTGCAGGGAATCCCTGACGAAGGCTCCTGCGATAACAGCTTCGCAGGAGCCTCGCGTCGTGATATGCACGATGCTATGCTTGCTAACAGTGGACCCGGGATTTGAACGTAGTCACTAAGTGTCAAAAATACACCATTTACGGTAAACTTTTGTTGATATATGGAATAGAACATCAAGACACTCGCTCATCCCAACTCTTGCAATAGTTTACCATTATCGGTAAACTATCTACATGACCTATTATGATGACATATATGAACGAGCGGCAGATTACTACGGCCTCATCACCTCTGCAGATGCCAGGGAGATGGGGATACCAGTTGTCGAACTTGGAAAGCTTCATAAGCGCGGACGACTTGATCGTGTTGGTCATGGCGTATATCGTATTCGCCACTACATCCCCACGCTACTTGACGGCTATGCTGATGCAGTGGCACTGGTCGGTCGTGGGGCATATCTTTACGGTGAGTCAGTATTGGCAATGCACAGCCTGGCTCCTACCAATCCGGCAACCATCAAGATCGCGACATCAAATACTGTCCGGAAGACACTACCGCCCAATCTTGTCATCATCAAAAAAGACAGTGAAGAGCAGACTACAAAGTATGAATGCATCCCATCGCAAACAGTATTCGAAGCAATCCGCTCATGCATGCCAACCATGATGACCGACAGACTGCTTGATGCAACAAGGGAAGCTCGCAGACAAGGGCTAATAAACGAACGTGAAGCTACTCAGCTAACAAAGGAGATAAAGAGTGGAAAGAAAGGCACCTAACAGCAGGCGCAACCTCGATGCAGCGATAATCCGCAAGTTCGGGCATCTGGACGATCAGTACCGAGCACGGGCGATTATAGCAAACACAGTAATAGGGCAGCTTTTGCCTGATGGTGTTGTCAAAGGTGGCAGCTCGCTCAAGCTGAGGTATGGCGACAAGGAGACAAGGTACACGACAGACCTCGATGCGGCGCGCGCCGAAGAGCTTGATGCCTATATCCGAAAACTGGATGATGCCCTACGAGAAGGATGGAACGGGTTCACCGGCAGAGTGGTTTCCAGACAACCGGCAAGACCAAAAAATGTCCCCGGTGAATACATTATGCAGCCGTTCGATATTAAGCTGGAATACAATCATGCCTCGTGGGTGACGGTTCAGTTTGAACTTGGTCACGATGAGATTGGTGACACCGATAAGCCAGACTTCTGGATAGCGCCTGAGATAGTGACAATGTTTGAGGAGCTGGGCTTACCTGCACCTGAGCCAGTAGCCCTGATGCCGATACCGCACCAGATAGCCCAGAAGCTACACGCGGTCAGTGGGTTTAACAGCGAGAGAGCGCATGACCTCATCGATTTACAACTCATTCTAAAGAATGAAGACGTGGATTATGCCAAGACAAAAGAAGCTTGCCAGCGTTTGTTTAATTCTCGGAGACTTCAAGAGTGGCCGCCAAAAGTGGTCAAGGTCGAGAATTGGAACGCACTCTACAGCGATCAGCTTGGCGATCTTGACGTAGCACAATCAGTCGATGAAGCCGTTGAATGGGCCAATACGCTCATCAAGCAAATAGAGAGTATCTTTGAATAGGCAATCCGATATTGTGAGGACGAAAAATGAAAATCATAATGGAATTGTCCGAAAGCCAATACTCGGTATTAGTTACAGCACTTGAGGACTATGCCAGAATCATGTTGGGGCAATTTTGGGTGCTGGAGATGCCATATTACGAACGAACAGAAGAAAACGGTAATAGAGAAGAATTCAAGAGCAAGCTTGAAGAATTGAAGCAGCTGGCATTCCCAGAACTCCTCTTGCATCAGGACTATGGAATCGGTCACGAAAAAACACCAAAAAGCAGCAAAATCGCATATGAGCTATACAAGGCTTTACGCCATGAGCGCTGGAAGCTCTCAGATAGACCAGTTTAACACGGTTGATTCTACCGGCCCATTGGAGCTCAGCGGCGAACCACTTCCTAAAGTTGAGATATTAGAAGTAAACGAACTAGCGAAAAGGAGCTAATAAGCACCTATCATTTGATTGATAACATGGCAGCCGAGCTCAACGAGATTACCTCACTGAAGCCCAGCGAGGAAAGCGTTCTGAGGGCTGTTTCCTGACACTTCGAATAACGGTGTAATGATGTTGACTACAATGACTGGAAATAACCTGATGCCCAGGCTGATGTCCTGTTGTTCCAAGATTCCGGATCAAGCCCGCAATGACGGGAGTAGACAAGCCCGCAATGACGATTGGGTTTTCGTTGGCGCGGCTAATGAAGCCCGCAATGACGACAAACAACCACTTTGGCACGACGTGTCCGCTGTCAAGCGAACCGCAATCAGCCAGAGTTTCTGCCACCTCTCTGCCACCAGTGGTGCAAATCCCTGCCACCAAACGAAAAAAGCCAGAGGCAATAAGCCTCTGACCAGCAGTTTAATGGTGGGCGATAACGGATTTGAACCGCTGACCTTGTGCGTGTAAAGCGTGCTGGATGGGGAGAAATTAACGTATAGGTAGTTCATAAGCGTTAAGAACGGGTACCTAATCGGTCATTGAGGGATGTGGCAGACAAGCTTTCTGCCACCAATCCTGCCACCATCTCTGCCACCAATATCGATGTGAGCCGGTGCCCTGTCTTTCGAGACAAGGCACTGGCAGGAAACAGTCTCCAGATTCGGCAGACGATGTCTGCTGAATTCATCAAGTACCACCCCAATCGTCATTCCGGGCCTGGCCCGGAATCTTGATGCTGAAACTACAAAGGAGACTTGAAATGAACAAAATCAAATATGACAAAGACCAGCCGAAAGAAGGGCTGGAGAGCCGACCGCTGCCCGAGCACATCCATGACGATAGCAACAAACTTGACTACACCCTGGTTGATGGGCACTACTATCTACCAGACCTGCTGTCAGAGGATGAGGAGTACAGTCCAGCCATTTGGGCAAGGAGGTATTTACACTACCTCAAGGAATACCGCCCCTCATTGCTCGCCTCGATGAGGAGCTACAACCCGAGTTTACAGTTGAGCAGGATCGACAGGGATGCCGAGGAAATGTATGAGACCCTTGTTGCTCAGATGGCCAAACGCGAAGGCTTAACCGAGGAGCTGAAGCTTGAAGACCCAATGGCATGGGTTGGCCTTGCCAACTCCATCCGCCATCGCGCCGAGGAAATCGTCAAAGCAGAGGTCATCTACAGTTGAGAAATACCCGTCCAAATAGCGCGTTCACTATTAGCAAGCATGGCATTTGTCTACATGTAGCCAAATGCCTCTTCATGGGAAGCATCCCCTGGCCCCTCAGACCTACACAATCGAAAGGCTTGATATGATAACTGACAACCCCCACAACAAGGCTTTCCACATGAGGCTCACTCAAAAGGAGTACGACAACTTGCATGCAAATGCCAAACGAGCAGGATTGCCGTTATCCACTTATATGCGTTTCATGATGAAGGCATGTCAGCCCAAGGAACAACGCCCAGTAGACTGGTTCAAGTTCTACAGCCAGCTTTGCAGAATAGGCAATAATCTCAACCAGCTCACACATCTTGCTCACCGCACAGGCAGTGTTGACGCCGATATGCACAAGCAATTCCGTGACGACTTTGATATGTTCATCAGAGCCTTGATGGAAGACATGTATCTTCCTGAGAAGTTAGATGCAACAAGGATAGTGAAAGAGGCTAAAGCTCGGTCAAGGCAAGAGCAGTAGTCTGCATAGTTCCAACTACCGACACTCAAAGGTTGCAGGGAAACCCTGAGAAAAACTCCTTCAGCCTCATCAGCTGAAGGAGTTTTCTGACTCTGTGCATACAAAGTCGATGCTTACTAATAACGAACAGGTCACTTTCTGTGCTGGACTGCATCTTGCTCAAAACCTTATCCGGCATCGTTCGCATTTTTTTACTATGATAGGTTAGAGAGCCAGACAGGAAGCTTCTGGCTATGGTACTGTTTTGTATACGGGGAGGACATGAGCTAAGGAGACTGGGTATGACGAGAGATGAATTTGCACAAAGCACCAAGGAAGCGCTTGCAAAAAGAGTGGGCTATGTTTGTTCAAACCCAGCCTGTCGCCAACCAACAAGTGGCCCTTCTGAGGAAACGGACAAAGCAATATGCGTTGGACAAGCTGCACATATCACCGCTGCTTCAGAAAGAGGGCCAAGGTATGACCATTCATTGACTCCAGACGAGCGAAGGAGCCTCTCCAATGGAATCTGGTTGTGTTACACATGTGCAAAACTAATTGATAGTGATAAAAGCGCCTATACAACTGAGAAGCTTCATGAGTGGAGGCAAGATGCAGAAACCGCAGCTAAGCTTGCTTTGGAGCAAAGACGCTCAACATACACAGGAGACTTAGGAGTTTTCGTGGAAGCGCAAAGGCTAATGCCTGAACTAATCGCTGAGATGATAATGGACACAAAAGAAGATGACACAAGCCTGATAAGAGAGTTTGTAGTAAGAATTAGCAAAAAGGTTACATACTGCGCAGGCGGCAAGCCTCGACTTTACTATTACGAGGATGAGCATTATAACTTGTTGAACATGTTGGATTGGATGGAAGAGGGCTCACTAATAACCTGTATATCCCGCCGGTTTGAAAACTCTCCTCCTGTATATCACTTTAATCAAGAATTTTATAATTGGCTTCGAAACGATGAGCGTCCCATTGACTCAAGCGATTCCGCACCTCTTTGAGCGAAACAATGATGGATAATCGTTCAAAAGAAATTCAAACGTTGCTTCAGGAAGATAACTGTGCTGAGATGTTTGTTTCTCGGCACCAGGATTACCCTGACTGCACAATCCTGCTATTTGACGACACAACCATCACTCGTAATCTTCATTTTGGAGAGATGTCTGCGGGCTCATACTTTTTAACTGGCTTGTCAAATTATCAACACATTAACTTACTTAACTCAGCTTCAATACAGCTGATGCAGTCCGATTGTGAATATGCTCCATGCGGACTGATGGGGAGAGCTTATTTTGATTCTAATGCTATCGGCTCATTAAGAGAGCTTGTCTTGGGAAGCTCGTCACAGGAAAGTAAGCACGAGTCGCTTATCGAGATGCTGAATAAGTTGCTTGAGATGAGATTTGACACCATGCCAGTGCTTTATATGGCAGAAGCAGCGATTAACGAAGCAGTAGCAAGTAATCCTCGCGCCATATATGATTCATTGCTGGGATACGCAGTAGTTCATCATGCTCTTGAGGAAAATCTAACCATTGAGGTGTCTAGCTTTCAAATTGTCGATAGAAATAAAAAAAATACAGCAATGTCACTCTATAAGAGCACACAGAGATTTCCAGAAATAATGGAATCTGGAATAGTTCGCTTCAATGCTATTCGCAACATTTTGATGAAAGCAATTGTACTTGAGCACTCAGAAGAAAAAGCCAGCGAAAAAGCAAAGAAGCTTGTCGATTTCGTTAACCATGAGCTTTGCATCAGCCTGGTATACGAGCTTACTATTTGCATGCAATTGTTTAAACGTGCCTCAAGTGTTCAAAAGTTTTTTGGCAGAGTAGACTCAAGTGCCCCCAGAAGTCTAAGCCTTGCCCTTAAGTGTGTTAACAGCATGGCCTGGGACATGTTCCACCTACGATTGATGAGTACCTGGATGGCACAGGAGAATGCAAGTCCACAACTGCACGTTTCACTTCCATTCCTATTGAGTGCTGATGATGGTTTACGCCGATTAATTGACGCAAACCCAATTAAGAGAATTGCCTTTGACAGAGGCGAGGCATATATGCTGTACGAGTATAGACTTGAGGACTTCTGCAATAAGGAGCTCCAGGAGAAACTCATTAGTGGCTCAGATTATAGACATCAGCAGGCGGGTAGAAAGAATCAAGAAATACTTTATGATCTTCTAGTAAAAGACCTCAGCCAAGTTCTGGCTGAGTAATGCTTCAATCGAGACTATTCGCCTTCGCCCAGCTTGTTATATTTCGTTTGCAGCACAATTGGTTTATGGCGTAAAGCTCAAACGGCTAGTTCAACAGCAGGTTACATTGACATTGCTACTGAGTGCACACACAATTCTGACGGAAGATATCATCTCACATTCTACAACACTCAATAGCTTGATTCTCGCACTATTGCTGTATCGAGCAGTGTATAATAGGGAAAAAACAAGTACCGAATATTACCCAGAGGAGATTTAGTGCCACAGCAGATTCATGTAAGGCTTGATGACAAGGTTTACGAAAACCTAAGCAAACTCTCTGTGATTACAAAAAAACCAATCCAAGACTGTACACGAGAAGCAATCATCTACTATATTTCGAGAGAAATGCCGCAGGAGAAACCAAAAAAACCTCGCTTCAGGTTTATTGACCTATTTGCTGGTATCGGTGGCATGAGGATCGCGTTCGAGTCAAATCGTGGTCAATGTGTGTTCTCGAGCGAGTGGGACAAATATTGCCAGCAAACATATTTCTCTAACTTTAATGAGCTACCGGCTGGTGATATTACCATTATTGAAGCTTCTGCCATTCCTGATCACGACATTTTGGTTGCAGGCTTTCCCTGTCAGCCATTCTCGATAGCTGGAGTCTCCAAGAAGAACAGCCTTGGAAGAGATACCGGTTTTCTTGATAAGACGCAGGGGACATTATTCTTCGATGTTGCAAGGATTATCAAAGAAAAACGCCCCAAAGCCTTCCTGCTTGAGAATGTCAAAAACATCAGAAGCCACGACAAAGGGAACACCTGGAAGGTCATTATGGAAACGCTTGAGGGGCTTGATTACGAGGTTTTCTCAGATGTACTTGATGGTCAGAGTTATGTTCCTCAACATCGCGAACGAGTGCTTATTGCTGGCTTTGACCGTAAGCGCTACGGGAATGAAGTGACATTCGATTTCCCAAAGAAGAAACCACGTATTAAGCCGAAAGTCAGTGACATTCTAGAGGCAGAAGTCGACGATAGATACACGCTATCCGATCATTTGTGGCAATATCTGCAAGATTATGCAGAGAAGCATCGCGCTAGAGGAAACGGCTTTGGTTATGGAATGGTTGACCTAGATGGCGTCACTCGGACACTAAGCGCGCGTTACTACAAGGACGGTTCGGAAGTGTTAATACCACAGGAGGGCATTAATCCCAGAAGGCTAACTCCCAGGGAGTGCGCCAGGCTTCAGGGCTTCGGAGATAATTACGTAATACCTGTTTCTGATACTCAAGCATACAAGCAATTCGGGAATTCGGTTGTGGTCCCCCTGATGACTGCTGTTGCTAAAAGCATGACAAAAACTCTGGAGGTTTTAGATGGTCGTTGATGACGAACTCAGAGAGCAAGAGAGTATTGCGGATAAGGCCATTAAGGCTGTTAGCAACGGGAAGCTTGCATATTGTAAGTTTCTTTCAGCAAACGACACTGGAGATACAGGTGGACACCAAGCCGGTATCTACATCGCGAAGAACGCACTTAAGATTCTTTTTGAAACCCCTGGGGAACGCGGGCAGAATAAAGACAAGTTTGTGAAAATCAAGTGGCAAGATGATTTCGAAACCGAGTCAAGATTCATATACTACGGGCAAGGAACAAGAAACGAGTACCGAATAACTCGGTTTGGAAGGGGCTTTCCGTTTCTCCAGACTGAACACACTGGAGATTTGTTTGTTTTCGTGCAACTGGATGATGAAAATTACTCAGGTTTCATATTGAGCACTGAAGACGATATTGAGGAGTTTCTTGGGTGCTTCGGTATGAGTCCTTCTGACACTGGCAGCGTTATCGAGATAGCTGACTTTGGAATAGAACAGCAATTGGAAGCTTCCATGAGAGAGTTCATCAAAGCGCTGAGCGTTGACTTTCCTGAAACAAAGGAGATGGCTTTAACAGCGCAGCGCATAGAGAATGATGTCTTTGATCATGAGGAGAATGCTTTATATGACCCGGACAGTAAACTGGTCTCATGGATAGATACTGAATACACTTTATTCAGGATGATTGAGCAGGAACGTTATGGCTCAACCATCTCTAGGGGGTTTTCCTCTGTTGAGGAATTTGTTGTGTTCGCCAACAGCGTTCTCAATAAGCGAAAGAGCAGGGCAGGACGATCTCTGGAACATCACCTGTCAAGGATATTTGACTATAATGCCCTCAGCTATTCTCCGCAGCCTCGCACCGAAGGCAATAAGCGTCCTGATTTCATCTTCCCAAGTGAAGCAGCCTACCATACACCTAATTATCCAATTGAGAAACTCGTTCTTCTCGCAGCCAAAACAACCTGTAAAGACAGATGGCGTCAGGTGATCAACGAGGCGGATCGTTTCAAGGGTAGGGAGAAGCACCTCTTCACACTCCAGCAGGGCATTTCTGCCCAACAGATGGACGAAATGCACGAGGAGGGAATAGTGCTCGTCGTTCCAGAAAAATACATCGGAACGTATCCAAAAGCGAAGCGTGAGCAAATCTGGACGTTAAGACGATTCGTAAGCTCCACAAAAGAGAAGACGGGGTAAGGGGGAATTCTGAAAGTGGTTAAGCAAACTGATAGCATGTTTGCAGCAACCGACACTTCAGCAGCTGATAGTGCCGCCATCCATAAATCCATGCAAGGCAATAAAGGTAAAGACACCAGACCTGAGCTGATTGTGCGAAAAATGTTGCGAGAAGCTGGGTATCCTGGATATCGCCTGCATTGGAAGAAGGCTCCAGGAAAACCAGACATCGCTTACCCAGGTAGGAAGATAGCCATTTTTGTCAATGGCTGTTACTGGCACCGTCACCCTGGCTGTAATCTCGCCTATACACCAAAGACCAACCAGTATTTCTGGATTAACAAATTCGAAGATACAGTCGAGCGCGACAAGCGTAACTATCAGCAGCTTGAGGAGGCAGGGTGGAAGATCTTTGTAATCTGGGAGTGTGAGCTGGGCACCTCCGGAGAGCATTGTGTCATAGATTCTATCATCAACAGTTTTGCTGCAGGGTAGCAAAGTAAAGGAGAGCAATGAGCAAAGAAAAAGATAAGAAGAACAAGCTTAATCTATATCTAATAAAAACTGGATTTGAAATGCCTGATCCTAGGAGCGCAACAGAGGTGGCAAGCGAGTCATTGTGCAATGAAGACAAGCGGGAGCAGAAGCAATTGGTTCGAGAAGGTGTTTTTGCGCAAGTGATTCCAGATGTTGGGATACTCTTTTCAAAGCCTGCTTCCATCAACAAGCCTTCATGGGCAGAGAGGTTTTTCAAGGGCATGGTGGATACGAGCACCTTTCATGCTTCATCCACTAGTGCTGTGCTGTTAATAGAATTAGGTGTGGCTGATGGATTAAGTGAGCCACGCATTTTTGCGCAAACGTTTGGGTTGGGTCGATATCTACTCGAAGACAATGCGATAGAAGAAAGCTTCGGCTTAAAGACAGTGCTGAACATGATTGAAGTTGATTCTATTAGAAAGCTTGTTAAGACTAGTGTTGGCGGTAACCTAAAGACAAGTAGTGAGCAGATGCCATTGAAGGCAACAATGGGAGAGTTTGGACTGGATATTGATAGAGACTTACTGAGCAGGTTGACGGCAATCGGACCCGATGATGGATTGTTTTCTGGGACATTGTCTGGTGGAGACAGCATATCTTTGACTGCTCCAGTTGACATCTTTTCTTTTCGTGATTTTTGCGCACAGGCCTACGATGTGTATTTGTCGGACGAATACATAAAAAAGTTTCCTTGGTTTGACCATATAAAACCTGTCAAGGATAAGAGTCTTATCAAGCATTTGAATGCTGGACTGGTGCATGCAGTTAAAAGTGGTTCCAAAGATATATGGATGGCGGTTCCGGAAATAATTGATTGGGAGAAGACTTGTGGATTCAAATATCTTGGTATTCGAGAGCCAGTGGACGATATTATTCTCAATGAGGTTTTAGGTGCAATGTGCGAGGAGCTTACTGAGTTCGAGCAATTCGAAAGTGTTAGAATTCGGATGATAAGCGCAGAGGACAGCAGCTGTCTTTCAAGTTGGCCAGCCAACAAATGTCTGTATGGAGAACTTACGTTAGACGACAAGCAGTTTTGCATAAGCAACGGCAAATGGTTTCAGATAAGTAAAGATTTTGCTGATGATATACGCCAGAGTTATGAGAGCACAACAGTGTCCGATTTTCCGTTTATCAACTATGCTGGCAACATTAAGAATGAGCAAAACTATAACAGCGCGCTGGTCGAACAAAACCCAACTGACTGTCTTTTGATGGATAGGAGAAATGTCGTGTATGGGGGAGGCCACAGTAAGGTCGAGCTATGTGATGTGCTGACAGCAGACGGCAAATTGATTCATACTAAAATCTATTCAGGTTCTTCTACGCTAAGCCACTTGTTTAATCAAGGTCTTGTTTCTGCTGGGCTATCTAAATCTGATACAGGATTCTTGGCTAAAGCTAATGAGAAAATCGCTGAGGCTGGAGGATGTGAGAGGTTTGTCTTAAAGAATGATTCCATTAACGAAGTGGTGTTCGGGATAGTATCCAAGGAAGACACGAATCTTCCTCAGATTCCCTTTTTCAGCAAGGTCGCATTCCATTACGTCAAGGCCCAGCTAAAGATGATTGGGCTGAAAGTCTCACTAAGAACAATTGTGAAGACTCTGGTTTAGTTATGGAACGGACTTGTTCCAGAATGCTTATCCAGAAATACTAAAAGTGCTTCTTTTGGGACTGTCCAGCGGCCGTTGATGTAGATGGCTTCGGGGATTTCTCCTGAGGTGAGCCATCTGGTGACGGTGCGGGGGGACTTACGGAGGAGTTTTGCGATGTCGGTAGGGGTGAGGTAGCTGGGCAGTGCCTCAATGGGTGTTGTCTCGGCGACCATTGGTTTTCTTCCTTTCTCAAGGTGCGTTAAACACGAACTTAACGTATATAGCAAATAATAACGGAAAGATAGTTGACAATCAAGCTGTGTAGCAGATATCATGTCTACATGAGAGAAAACGTAGATAAAGGACAGATAATGGATTCAGGTCAGATTAACAGACCGAGTGTTTTGCCTTGGCTGGTTTGCTCAACACTGCATGCCAGTGAGGTAAGTACAGGCAATAAGACCTACCGCTTCTTTGCGGAGGACATCAAGGAGGGCGAGCATCACGCAATTGAGTTACTGCCGCTGGAGTTCTTTAACCAAGAGCTCATGAAAGTGGATACCACCTCGGAGCTCAGCCTTCTGCGTTTTTGTGAAAAGTGGGGGCTTTTGCTCTCGCCGCTTTATGCCTCGAAGACCCATGCGCTCTCTGGGCGCAAGGCAAGCAACGACTTGGCTTATGGCTATTACTACCCTACGAGCTATCGTGACGGGATTGCTGCCCTGGAAGGGCAGCTTGCTGCCGACATAGAGGCTTTCAGGGGCTCTTGTGGCTTCGAGACTGCTGATGAGGCGGTGCAACAGCTTATAGGCTCTGAGTTTGCGCGAGAAGCGGTTGCAAAGGGCGACTATGGTGACCCATCTCACTTTGGCGCTGTCGTGTCTGTTGATGAAGTGGCGTATACCGTGCGTTTGCTTCAGATAGCATGTGGGATTCTAGCAGCGCATCAGTCAGGGCTGAGAGGCCAGGAGCTACACTACTACTTGCTCAACGATAATGTCATCCCAAGAAAACATCCAATCGAGCTGGAGACCCGCCTTGGCTTTGACCTTTTGTTTGGGGACTACCTAGCAGCAGCTCAGCAGATTGAGCTGGCAAAGGGTAGCGGAACTGAAGTCGACAAGGAGCGCATTCGCGTCGTGGGGAACGTTTATATGGAAATGGGTGTAGAGAATGCAAGGAGCTTTATCAGACAGGCAACAATCAATCTTGCGCTGGAGAACATCTGGATGCGCGAGGACGGCGACAAGCTGGAGGGAGAGGGCTTTTGGGGTGAGCCACTGCAAGTCATGGAAGGGTCGCTCCTAGAGGCAATACTTACCAACTTTGACTATGTGATGAATGCGCCCTTTGACTGGTCGACGTGCGAGCACTGTGGACGAGTCTTCAAGTTTCAAAAGGAATATGACCCAGCCAATCGCTATCGCAAATCTATGTTTTGTCGCGATAGTTGCCGTGTGCGAAGTGCACAGATTAAGCGCAACAATGCCGCTCATGGGCTGGGGAATCAGTCCATCGAAAAGGCTATGAATGATCTTTCTCCCGATGGCTATGAGCCAGAGGGATTGAGATAGAAGTGACCAAGATGCTTTCGCTTGAGAGGAGGTGAATGATATGAAAGTGTATGGAAACGGTTCTGTGGTTAAGAAAGGCAAAGGCTTCCTTCTTCGGGTAGTAATTGGCTACGGTGAGGACGGAGAGCCTATTCGCAAGTCTAAGTCAGCAAAAACACAATCCAAGCGGCAAGCTGATAAATTGTTACGTGAGTGGATTCGCGAGCTTGAGGCAATGGTTACCACTGTTGAAGGAGAGAAGATGACGGTGAGCGAGCTCTTGCAGTTTCACATCGACATTCTGGATGAGACAAAGAGTGTGCGACCAAGAACGATTGATGGCTATCGCAAGCTCAAGCTCTATGCAGACAAGATGATAGGCAGCAAGCTCATCATAGAGCTAACGTTTGCAGACATTGAAGAGTTCTGTTTAGAGCTGAAGAGGACTGGCGGTGCTGACGGCAACAGCCTGAGCGCCAATACGGTTATCAAGGTTTTCACGCTCATTAAGGCAGCTCTCAAGCAAGCGGTCAAGCGACGTTGGATTCCCTACAATCCAGCAATTGATGCAAACCCCTTCAAGCTGGAGAAGCCAGAGGTGCATATCCTTAGTGAAGATGAGACTCGTCGCTTTATCGCACGGGTGCTGGAGTACCCACGCAAGGATCAGGCGGCAGCCATGCTCATCAGCGTATGCTGCGGCACGAGGCGTGGTGAGGTTTGTTCTCTCAGGTGGAGTGACATCGATCTGGATAAACAGGTCGTCTATCTGCGCAATGCGGTATCAGAGGTATCAAAGCAACAAGGTAGCGGAAAGACGCTGCACTTCGATTCTCCCAAGAACGCCAATGGTACAAGGGATATCCCCATTCCAGACATCTGCGCTGACTATCTCCGCAAGGAGAAGGAGGAGCAACGTCAAAGGTTGGCGTACTTCAACCTCCATCAAGGTGAGGACACGCCAGTCTGTGCCAACAGCAAGGGCGGCTTCATGCGCCCATCCAACCTCTCGAAGTTCTCAAAGACCTTCCTGTTGGATAACGGCTTTGACCCAAGGCTCACGCTGCACAGTCTGCGGCATGGATTTGTGACCCACCTGCTCGACAGAGGAATGCCTGCCAATCAGATTGGTCAGATATCTGGCCAAACGCCTAAGGTGGTACTCGACACCTATGGCAACCACAGAAGTGAAGCTGTCATCCAAAAACTGGCAGCAGAGCTCAACGAGATTACCTCACTGAAGCCCAGCGAGGAAAGCGCTCTGAGGGCTGTTTCCTGACACTTCGATTACTGGTGCAATGATGATGACTACAATGACCGAAAACTACCCCAAACAACCACTTTGGCACGACGTTTCCGCTGTCAAGCGAACCGCAATCAGCCAAAGTTTCTGCCACCTCTCTGCCACCAAGGGTACAAATCCCTGCCACCAAATCAAAAAAGTCAGAGCGAATAACGCTCTGACCAGCAGTTTAATGGTGGGCGATAACGGATTTGAACCGCTGACCTTGTGCGTGTAAAGCACCTGCGCTACCGCTGCGCCAATCGCCCACTTGTTTAGACTCTCAGTTTCAGGAACTGATGGTGGATAGTATAACGTAAGTTCGACTCCCTATGCCAGAGGTCAAACCCGATGATGCAAAAAGCTGGCTGGGGCACAGGGAGTCGAACCCCGACTAACGGCACCAAAAACCGTTGTCCTACCATTAGACGATGCCCCAGCTTTAGGGAAACATAGATTTTAGGCTAAGCGGGGCAAAGCGTCTAGCAGAAATGAAAAGTTTTTTCACAATCCGTTTTTTCACAATCGCAAAATGTGCGCCAAAGTTGCTTGGTCTAAGAAGGCGTATACTGATAGCTGGATTTAGTGGAAATGTGCAAGAATTGGATACATTACAAGAACAAGATCAAGGAAGCCTCTCACAAATAGAGCTCTTAATGTATGAAGAGCTCGATTCAACCAATGATGAGCTCAGGAGAATTCTCACTCTAGAAGGCACATTTAACAACACGGCAAAAATGGCTACATTAAGTGGGGGCAGCGAAAGACTAACCAGCGGCAATCCAACAGCGGTCATTGCTCTGCGCCAAACAGCAGGTCGTGGGCGCCTTGGGCGCAGCTGGGCATCTCCGGCGGGCGGACTCTACTTTTCTGTTGCGCTTGATGTATCCGATGCTTTAGAGGGCACAGCAGCTCTCAGCTTGCTCGTAGCCTTGGCTATAAGAAAGACCCTTGCTGGATGGGTTTTAGGTGAGCCCCACAGCCAAGGGCTCCCGGCAACAAAGCATCAGACCATATCGGTCAAATGGCCCAATGACATTCTCTGCTCAAGTGGCAAATTAGTGGGAATCCTCATCGAGCTGCTTCAGCTTGCACCTGGGCAAAGGACTGCTCTCATAGGTGTTGGCATCAATCTGAACCGACCCCATAAAGGTGCGAGCGATGCAGCAGCCTATCTCTCTGATCTAGGCCATGCTCCCCCAACGCTCGAAGCAGGTGCCAGGCAGGCGCTCAGCAGCATCTTAGGCTACTACGGTAGATGGAAAGACGAAGGCTACTGCTTTGCCCACTTTGCCAGTGAGTATAACCAGCATCTTTTGCTGCTTGGGCAATACGCCATAGCCAGCAATAGTCAGGGGTCGGTGCTTGCAGAGGGAACCGTTCAAGGCGTTGATAACAACGGCCAGCTGCTCCTGCTCAGCACTGAGGGAGTCATTAATAAGATCAACACCGGCGAGGTTACACTCAGGCAGCAAGATAACCACACCGCAAAAGAAAACGTACAACATGACAGATAGAGTTAACAGGATGGGGGCGGCAAAACCAGGAAAACTGGTTTTTGAGTTTGCTGTGCCTGCCATCATCAGTATGGTCGTTAACGGCTCCTACAACGTGTTAGCCTCAATCTTTCTTGGTCTCAAGCTGGGAGAGATGGGATTAGCAACGGTAACCATTGCCACTCCGGTGATGACCATGTCACTTGCCTTGGCAGTGCTATTGACTGCTGGTGGTAACGCCCTTGCCGCTCTTAAACTGGGAGAGGGAAAACGCGAAACTGCAGAGCGTGTAATATCGAGCACCTTTGTCCTCTGCGTAGTCTTGGCGCTGATTTTGACATCGCTGATTCTCATCTTCCTTGACCCGATCCTTCTGCTCTCTGGGTCGACCGCAGATCTGCTGGAGCCATCTCGAATCTTTGTAGGTATCACAGCAATAGGATTTATTTTTCAGTTTCTCGGCATGAGCTTCAACAATTTTATGCGTACGGCAGGCAACCCAAACGGATCGCTCTTGACCATAGCAGTGGGGGTTAGCGCCAGTATTGTGCTGAGCTTTTTATTTGTCATGGTGTTTGACTGGGGAGTTGCAGGCTCTGCGTGGGCAACCGTCATGGGCATGTTTGTTTTGGCTGCATTGACGGTAGGCTACTTCATCAAGTCCAAGAAGTCTCCCTTTAAGCTAAGACTCTCGCTCATGGTTCCTAAGCCTCGTCTCATGGCAAGGATTTGTGTACTGGGTTCTGCCGCGTTCTTTTTGCAGATTGCAGCGGTGGTTGTCAATTTGTTGCTCAACAATCAAATCGTTTATTACGGCTCCCTTGATCCACTCGGTGCCGAAGGAGCATTGGCCTCTGTGGGAGTCTTGAGCAGGATACTAATGTTTGCCTTTTTTCCCATTCTTGGAGTATCAGTTGGGGTGCAACCTCTACTGGGCTTTAACTACGGAGCAAGGCATTATGCGAGAGTCAAGAAAATATTTCTTATTGCCCTTGTGTGGGCGTCGGCGTTTGGCATTTTCTTTTGGCTACTGGTGCATATTGTTCCTGCGCCAATTGTTGGGGTTTTTGGAGTTGCAAATGAACTGCATGAGTTTACGATAAAAGCTCTTCAGGTCATGATGCTTCTTGTACCCTTCATAGGCATGCATATACTCACGGCTGGCTATTTCCAGTCTACTGGGCAGCCTTTCAAATCAATGTTTGTGTCACTGACTCGCCAAATCATCTACCTGGTTCCGTTGCTTTATTTCATGCCTCTGGCCGTACAGCAGGGAGTCCTCGGCATTACCTCGTTGCAGTCGCTTTACTATGCTTTTCCTATAGCAGATGTGCTTTCGGTTTTTACGGCCAGCGCCATGATGCTTGTTGAATGGAGAAGGCTCACGCGCTTGCAGGCAAGCACAAGTGAGGAATAGAGCTGCGCTCGCTCATTTAGTTAAAATGATTCTGAGCTTCAATGAGCGTGTGCTCTAAGAGGTAGAGAGCGGCTTCGGCACCGCGAGAGGCATCAATACGAAACTCCTCAAGGTCGTTACCCTTTATTTGCTGCAAAACATACGCGGCGCTGACCATGCGCCCAGGAGGGCCGCCTACGCCAACCTTAATGCGGGCAAAGTCTGCCCCAACAGCTGCAATAATGTCACGAATACCGTTATGCCCACCATGCCCTCCGCCAGACTTGATACGTAGAGCTCCAGGCGGCAAGTCAATGTCATCATGAATAACGCAAAGCTCGTCAAGGCTCAGGCCATAGTGCTTCATAAGACCTTTGACGGCGCGCCCGGAGAGGTTCATCATGGTTTGTGGTTTGGCCAATACCACCAGGGTGCTCGCGCCAGCAAGCTCAAGCTTCTTTTCGGCTACCAGACTGTCAAATCGCGAGCGCCAGTTGTTTTGAGAGAGCTCGGATGCAAGGGCGTCAACAGCCATAAAACCCGCGTTGTGTCGCGTGGCACTGTAACGCTCTCCCGTGTTACCCAGGCCAACTATCAAGCGGCAGCGTTCGTGAGAGCCAGCGCCTGCATGGGCAGCGCCGGACAAATGACTTTTAATGTTTTTAAGAAAGCTCACAGCTCGACTATGCTCCAGCCTCAATCCTACAAGGCAAAGTCTGGATCAAAAAGCTCACTCACCGAGGCATCGCTGAAGACATTGGCGATGGCTTGTGCCAGGAGAGGTGCCACACTCACTGTCTTGAACTTGCCATTGAGGATGTGCTGAGGCACGGGCACAGTGTCGCAAACTACAACTTCTTTGATATTTTCTGCACTCAGCCGTTCGTATGCGGAACCAGAAAAAAGGCCGTGAGTCGCACACACATAAATATCTCCAGCACCCTTGCGCTTGAGCGCTTGTACACCAGAGGCTATCGAGCCGCCAGTGTCGATGATGTCGTCGTTGAGGATGCAAGTTCGCCCCTCTACATCGCCGATGACATTAGAGACCTCGGCCTGGTTGTGCGCAGGCCTCGATTTATGCAGTATGGCAAGATCAGCACCCATAATGTCAGCCAATTTCTTTGCGGCTTTAGCGCGGCCAACATCAGGGGAGACTATACACACCTGTCGCAAATTCATACTGCTAAAATGATTAGCAAATATAGGTATGGCAGTAAGATGATTTACAGGAATGTCAAAAAAGCCCTGAATCTGTCCCTGGTGCAAATCTATGGTAATGACCCTGTCAACACCAGAAACCGAGATCATGTCAGACACCAGCTTGCCGGTGATTGGTTCGCGCGCAGCACTTTTCTTGTCCTGGCGTGAATAGCCAAAGTGGGTGATGACTGCTGTGATAGAACGTGCGCTTGCGCGCTTGGCGGCATCACACATGATGAGCAGCTCCATGAGGGCATCATTAACGCTGCCACCTTCATAGTTCGAAACGGACTGAATGATGAAGAGCTCGTTTCCGCGCACACTTTGCTTATAACGGGCAAATACCTCGCCATTGGCAAAGGTGGTTATCTTGACTCCTGATAGTTCTGCGTTGAGTTTTCCGGCAATCTTTTCGGCGAGAGGCCTATTGCTACGCCCACTAAAGAGCATAAGGCCCTTGCTTGATTCAGTCATGTGCTTCGTCTCTCTTTCTTTTCCAGTTTTCTCGAATTACCTGCTCGGGACGCGTGAGCGCCAGTGCGCCACTCGGAACATTCTTCGTTATTACGCTTCCAGCGCCGGTTACTACATCTTCTCCTATTTCAACGGGTGCCACGAGCATGGTGTCGCTGCCAACAAAGCTGCCACTGCCAATTATCGTGACGTGTTTATCAGCCCCGTCATAGTTACAGGTTATTGACCCAGCACCAATATTGACGCCTTCTCCCAGCTCGGCATCGCCTATATACGAAAGATGGGGAACCTTAGAATCCACACCTATGTCTGAGTTTTTGATTTCTACATTCGTGCCCGCACGTGAGCCCGTACGCATGACGGTGCCAGGACGCAGGTAGGCACGAGGCCCAACGCTCACTTGGTCTTCAACGGCAACATCAATCAAGATGCTCTCGTCAATCACGCAATCTGCGCCAATCGTTGAGTTGCTAATGCGGGTCATGGGGCCAAGAATGGTACCGCAGCCGACCGTGGTAGTGCCGCTGAGCATGGTAAGAGGCAAGACCTCTACATCGCTCGAAAGCTCAACGTCTGGGCCTATCCAGACGTTGGAAGGATCAGTCATGCTCACGCCCTTGAGCAAATGCGCCGTGTTGATGCGTTGCTGAGCCTGAGCGCTTGCCTGCGACAGCTGCAGCCGGTCATTAATACCTGCCAACTCACTTGCGTCTTGCGCGCATAGTGCAACAACCCGTCCACCCTGAGCCAGCGTGAGGGCCGCAACATCGGTGAGATAGTATTCGCCCTGCTTATTGTTAGTTTGCAACTTGCCTAAAATGCCAAATAAATTAGCAGTATCAAAGCAATAGACGCCTGAGTTGACTTCATTGATTGCAAGCTCCTCTGTACTGGCATCTTTGTGCTCAACAATATTGAGAAAGTCTTGTTGATGGTTGCGAACGATGCGGCCATAGCCAGTGGGGTCATCTACACACATGGTGAGAAGCGAGACAGCAGCATCCTGTGTTAGATGCTGGTTGACCAGTGCCTGGACGGTTTCTTTGCGCAAGAGGGGAGTGTCGCCCGAGAGCACCACCAAGGTTGATACGCCTGCTGCAACCAAGGCATCCTCGGCCATCATAAGTGCGTGACCGGTGCCGAGCTGTTGATCTTGAAAGACGACCGTGGTATCGCTTGCCAGCGGTATAGTACTTTTGCGTCCGTGTCCCAACACGGTAAATACTTCATCCGATCCCGCTGCCTTGGCAGTGTCAATGACCCAGCGAAGCAAGGGTTTGCCAAGAATCTCATGAGCAACTTTTGGTTTTTTTGAGTGCATCCGGGTTCCAGCGCCAGCCGCTAAAACCAAGGTGGAAAAGCCCATTGGCTTCCTTTCGATAAGCAATACTCAAGCAACAATACTACTGCCCTGTGATTGTAGCACTTAATAGCAGTTATTTTGGCGTTTTCTTGTAAGTGTCTATGAGTTCTATGGTTATAATTGCATTACAAGGGTAAAGACCTGAGCACCTCTGTTTGCATGTGTATAGCTGCTAAACCATACAAACAACAACAATGACTTCTGGTACCTGAGAAGCCAGGGTAAGAAAAGGGGAGGAGTACAGCAGTGAAGTTGCCGCATATCACACCGCATGATGGCGATGAACAGAATAATGATGCGCCACTGTCGCAAAACTACAAGCCTCTCTATGGTCGCTTTGAGGAGACGGGTCGCTTTGGGAATGGTCGGTCAAAAGACGGCTTCTTTGGCAATAGCCGATCAAAAGATGGACTCTTTGGTAATAGCCGCACAGGAAGCGGTCGCTCTGGAAAGAGTTTTTTTAATAGTGACCGCATTAAGCAAGAGCCATCAGGGCATGAATCCTTTGATGATGAGCTCATAGAAGATGAGCTGGTAGAAGGTCAACCCATTGAGCAAGAGCATGCCGAAGATGAGCTCTTTGAATATGAACTGATGGGCGATGAGCTTATCGAAGATGAGCTTTTCGAGGGTGAGCTCCTGGGAGAAGAGCCTGCAGATGATGAGATCACAGATGACGAGCCCGCAGAAGATGAGGCCATAAGGCATGAGTCCGCAGAGCTTGAGGCATTAGGAGATGAGGCCAAAAAGCTTGAGCCAATTAGATATGTGCCTAAAAAGCATGAATCAATGAACCATGCACCTAAAAAGCATATGCCTATCAGGCTTGCGCCCATAGAGCATGCGCACTACGAAAGTGAGCATTTTGAGGACGCTCACTTTGAAAATGTCGTCAATGTGCCAAGCAAAAGAACGCCTGCCTGGTGGCTCATGGTAGCACTCTGTGCCCTCCTTGCGCTGGTTGTCGTTGGATATGTAGGGCTCTCAATCTTTTTCATGAGCCACTTTACTTTTAACTCTGCGGTCAATGGAATACCTGTTGCCTTTAAGACCGCCCCGCAGGTCAATGCCTCTCTTGAGTCAGATATTGGTAGCTACTCTTTGCGTGTAGAAGCGCGCGATGGTCAAAGCGCCACTATCACCGGAAGCCAAATAGACTTACAGTATGTCAATGATGGACGTATAGAACAGGCTCTTGCTCAGCAGCAGCCCTGGGCCTGGCCCTTTGCCCTCATCTTTGGCAATGTGGCAAACGTGTCCCAGGCAAGCGTGAGCTTTGATCAAGAGAGCATGGATGCCACCCTCGCCGGGCTACCATTCCTAGACGAAGATCAGATGAAACCACCCCTGAGCTCTGCTTTGGCCTTTGAGGCAGGCAGCTATGTTATTACGTCAGGGAATGAAGGTACTACCCTGGATGTTGAGAAGACCATCTTGGCTATAACCGATGCTGTTAAGGCTGGAGAAACCACGCTGGATCTTGAGGAGCTGGGCTTGTACGAAAGACCCGAAACACCCTATGATGATGCCACCCTTACTGCGGATAAAGACAGGTTTAATCAACACGTTCCCTTTAGCATTACCTACCTTATTGGCAATACCAAGGAAGTGCTCGATGGATATACCACAATAGACTGGGCACTAACTGCAGAAGACGGCTCCACCTTTCTTAACTATGACGCTGTAGTAGCCTGGGTGGCCGAGTTGGCCAAACGCTATGACACACTTGGCAGCGAGCGCACCATCATCAATGGCTTTGAAGAAACAAAGCAAGTGGTGGACGGCACTTTTGGCTGGCAGCTCGACCAAGAGACCGAGTGCTGGGCCATCATGAATGCCTTTGAGCAAAGTTTGGGAGAAGAGCGCGAGCCCCATTGGTTCAGCAGGGGGGTTACCTTTGGAGAAAACGACTGGGGAGACACCTATCTCGAGGTAGACATTACGCGCCAGTATATGTGGTACTTCGTAGACGGCGAATGCGTCATGGAGACTGACGTTATTACCGGCAACCCTAATACAGGCTATGCAACACCTCAAGGTGTCTGGTACATATATAGCAAGTCCTACAACGTCATTGCACGTGGAGATATCTTGCCCGACGGCTCGTATCGCTGGGAGACCCCGCTTACGTACTGGATGCCCTTCACTCCCTCCGGCGTTGGCTTTCATGACGCCTACTGGCAACCCTCCTTTGGCGGCACCTACTATCTTGAACGCGGTTCTCACGGCTGCATCAACATGCCTCCCCACTTGGCTGAAGAGTTGATTGAGATATTAGAACCCGGTACGCCGGTAATTACTCATTTCTAACGGCTTAGTGGGGGCGGCATCTTGGCTTTCAACATAAAGCCGAACCTCAGTCATGTACGAGGGGCACACTCCTTTCGGCTCGGCTTAATGTTTCAAGCCAATCTACTCGCCCGCACTAACCCTCTAACGGCTTAGTGGGGGCGGCATCTGGATAATAAAAAAGTTTTTGTTTGTATACGAACATTCGTTTGGTATACTGGTGAGTATGAAAACGGAGCTTCGGATACTGGGTGTTGATCCTGGGTTGGCTAACTCGGGATGGGGGGTTGTTGCGGTGCGGGGCAACAAGCTCAGGCCACTGGCTTATGGTGCAATTTCCACAAAGGCTTCAGAAGAGCTGCCGCTGCGCTTGGCGAGCATCTATGATGAGCTGGCAGCGGTCATCCTCAAGTATGCTCCCTCGGAGCTCAGTATCGAGTCCATTTACCATAAAGGCAACCCAAAGAGCTCGCTGGCTACAGCACAGGCGCGAGGCGTAGCGCTGGTGGCAGCAGCGCGTCGCTCATTAGTGGTTAATGAGTATGCCCCTGCGGCAATAAAGCAGGCGGTTGTGGGCACGGGGTCGGCCTCTAAACAACAGGTACAATTCATGGTTCGTAGCGTGTTAGAGCTTGACCATACGCCCGAGCCTGATCACGCAGCTGACGCTTTGGCATGTGCCATCTGCCATGCGCATATGCGCCGCTATAATGGATTGGTAGCCAAGGTGTAGCTTGCAGAACTCTGCTGCTTTCAGAAAGGAAGAACATGATAGCGTCACTCACGGGAATACTGGAACACAAGGACGGTGCAGGTGCCGTAATCAACGTAGGCGGTGTAGGCTATCTTTGTTTGATGAGCACGAGCTCACTGCTCGGCCTTGGCTTGGTAGGAAGCGTTGTGCGCGTGGAGACCTTGCTGCTCATGAAAAATGATGCTCTTGCTCTTTACGGCTTTGCCTCTGTCGAAGAGCGCACACTGTTCGAAAGCCTTACGTCGGTTTCGGGCGTGGGTGCCAAGTTTGCCCTGGCCATTCTTTCTGCCTATGCTCCAAGTGAGCTTACCATGATTATTCAAACGAGCGACGCTACACGTTTGTGTGCCGTTTCTGGTATCGGCAAAAAGACAGCACAGCGAATTATCCTCGAGCTGCAAGGAAGCCTGGTAGCGCTGGGCAACGGTACTGGTGTGCACACTCCAGAGGCCGGCAGTGCCGAGGCCGAGGCTATACTGGCGCTGGAAGCCATGGGCTTTTCTGCCTCAGAGATAGCGCTTGCGCTTCATGGCGGGGATGATGAGGTAGATCAAGGTGAAGAGAGCAACATCTCAGACCTCATACGCCTGGCTCTAAAGAAGTTAGGCTAGCACATGGCACATTGGGAAGCTGACAATGTGAGTGACGATTTTGCCAAAGGAAGCGTAGTGCGAGACCTCAGTGCCTCTGCCACAGACGACGAGAGTGGCTTGGACCGCTCGCTGCGCCCTCAATTTCTCAAGGACTATCTTGGGCAATCTCGAGTCAAGGACAACCTCACCGTATTGATAGAGGCCACCAAGGCACGCAGCGAGTCTCTCGACCACCTTTTGTTGAGTGGACCGCCAGGACTTGGCAAGACAACCATGGCAGGTGTAGTGGCCAATGAGCTGGGAGTTTCCATCAAGATAACCAGTGGGCCGGCCATAGAGCGCGCTGGAGACCTTGCAGCCATCCTCACCAACCTGGAGCGTGGCGACGTGCTCTTTATAGACGAAATTCATAGACTCAACCGTGCGGTTGAAGAGGTGCTCTATCCGGCTATGGAAGATTTCATGCTAGACATCGTCATTGGCAAAGGCCCAGCTGCTCGCTCTATCAGACTTGACCTTGCTCCCTTTACTTTAATTGGCGCTACTACACGTACCGCCCTTTTGACTGGGCCTTTGCGCGACCGCTTTGGCATTGCCTTTAGACTGGACTATTATCTGCCAAACGAGCTGCAGCAAATAGTTGAGCGCTCCGCCGCACTTCTGGAGGTTACTATCGACAAAGAGGGCGCTTTGGAGATAGCAACGCGCAGCCGCGGTACCCCACGATTGGCCAATCGCCTTCTCAAGCGGGTGCGCGACTATGCCGAAGTGAGAGCCGAAGGGCATATTTCGCTTGAAGTAGCTCGTGATGCGCTCATCTTCTTTGAGGTGGACAAACTTGGCCTGGACAACATGGACAACAAGATTCTTGACATTCTCACTCTTACCTTTGGCGGAGCTCCTGTGGGGCTCAGCACACTGGCAAGCGCCCTGGGCGAGGATCCAGACAGCGTAGAAGAAGTCTACGAGCCTTATTTATTGCAACAAGGCCTCATTAAGCGCACACCCAAAGGACGGGTCGCAACCCCCCGTGCCTTTGAGCACCGAGGCCTGCGCTATAATACCGGCACAGAAGACACACAAATTGGCATTGAGTATTAAGACTAGATGCCAACCACAGGTCTGCCAATAATGCAAGTAGGCCCTGCAACATTCGCTCTTCGAGCGAACGCGACAGGGCGACAAGAAGGTACATACATGACTGAGGGGCGATTTTGTTTAGAAGGTCTAGATGCCGCTCACAGGAAGCCTACAAATAAGAAAAGGAAAACTGATGTTTGAGAATGACTATATTATGCGCATGATACTACAGCTTACTCGCGTTTTGCGACGTTCGCTCTTTCAAGAATACGCAACTCCCGACATGGAGATTCGCGACATTGAGGGAAGGGTTGCCGAGGCTCTTGACCTTGATCCGCGCCTCATGTTTAAGTTGGAGCCAGAGTCTTTGGTATCGCTTTTGCAACTGGGTAATGTTGACCCTAAGCTCGCCATATACGCAGTAAGATCTATCTACTATGAATCGGATCTCTTGGAGGAGCAAGGAGACCTGGAAAGAGCCGAGCTGCGCAGGAGGCAGGCAGATGCCATAGCCGAAGCATATGGTATAGAGGTGACTCTTGCCGATGCTTCTCCCGAGGCCATGAAGGCATTCCTCGATGACGAAGAGTCAGAAGAAGTGTTTGATTACGAGCACGAAGAGCGGTAGTTTCAAGACAAGTTACGCAGACGGCCCTCATAGCCCAGGGGTGGCTCATAGGACGGTTTTATGAGCATACCATCCTGATTAGATTTCCTATTTCATTTTCGAAGTCTACGCCGTAGCGAGCCTCGGTGCCGGCGGCTACCGTGCGACGGATGGCACCTACAGTAAACTCGCAGGCGATGCCTATGGCCTCAACCAGGCTCTTGTCATTTAAGAGGGCGGCAAGTAAGGTGGAAGAGTAGATGTCGCCCGTACCATGAAAGTAGCCGCTGATGCGTTCGGTAAAGTAGTAAGAAATACTGTTGCTACTGGCATCGTAGGCTGCAGCACCTAGCTTGTCTGCTTCAAAGGAAACACCAGTTAAGACTACCTGCTTTGGTCCAAGAGCCGCGAGTTCTCGCAGCGTTTCTTCAATCCAGGCCTGGTCATAAGCCTCGCCCGGATACTCTTTTTCAAGTAAAAGGCATGCTTCGGTTATATTAGGCACGGTGAGGCTTGCCTTGGCAACCAGGCTGGTCATGCCACGCGCAAAGGCAAGATCAAAGGCAGGGTACAGCTCTCCAGCATCGGCCATGGCAGGGTCAACCAGTATTATGGGGTTACCAGCGCTAAAGTCATCAAAGATTCGAGCGATTTGCAATTGCTGCTCTTGGCTGCCCAGATAGCCGGTGTAGAGCGCGTCGGTCTCTATGCCCAGCTCTTGCCAATGAGCGCAAATGGGATCAATGTCTTCTGTTAAATCACGAAAGGTGTAGCCAGTAAAGCCTCCGGTATGGGTGGAAAGTATTGCCGTTGGCAAGATAACGGTTTCCACGCCAGTGGCAGAAATAATGGGCAGCGCTACAGTGAGCGAACATCTTCCTACGCAGCTAATGTCTTGAATGGTAATGGCTCGTTTTTGCTGTCTTGTCACAAGTTTCTCCTCTTATCGTCAATTCGTATGCCAGGGCGCCGCAAAAATCAGCAACTGCGCAAGGCCTGTAACAAGATTGTAGCGCATTGCCCCTTGGTACAATGCGCTACAGCCATTAATCTGTTGTGTGTGGTGCCTGTGTACACTATTTTGCAGCGGTTCGCTTCATGAAAGCAAGCGCATGCGCCACAAAAGGGGAGAGTGTATCAGCTGCTTGCCGATACACTCCTGATTCTCTCAGGCTTCTTTTGCTTGAGAGAAAACAGTACCGATATCAGTGCAACCATAAACAGTATCAGGTTGCCAAGCGTCCAAACATCCATGATTGCTATGTTCTTGGTAATATCCTCAGTAAGAATAAACAAGATGACTCCAACAATACTTGCGCATACCGCAAGCGCCAGCCATAAAGGCCTTTGCTTTTTATTGCGCACCTCCTTGCTATCATACTCTGACTCATCATCGAGCTCTGACTGTGCAAGTTGACTCACATTACCTCTACTCGTTGATCTATCCTCCTCAAACCTGCGCTTAAAGGCTCTCAGCAGAGTTATCACTGTTAAAATCACTGCTGCCATGCAAAGCACCAGATTGCTCAGCGCCCAGTAATCTTTACCACCAAAGAAGGGAATCCTGCTGTCATTGATGTTGGTGCTTATTAAGTTGTCGCCCAGGTCTTCTGGAAACATGGGAGTTATCACCGTAGGCGAGGCATCGGTGCGCGGTTTTACCTGGGGGGTTGCTGCTACTTCAGGTGGCGCAGGTGGTGGAGCAATCACAATAGGTTGAGGAATATAAATAGGTGGCGTGGCCGGCGCTGGCAAAGGCAGAGGCCTTGGCGCAGGAGTAGGTTGTGGGCTCGGCGTAGGCGTAGGCGTAGGCGTAGGCGTGGGAGTTGGAGTTGGAGTAGGGGTAGGGGTCGGGGTAGGCGTGGGTGTAGGCGTAGGCGTAGGCGTGGGAGTTGGTGTTGGTGTTGGTGTAGGCGTGGGAGTAGGAGTAGGTTCAACGGGCTTAACCGTGCTTCCCTTGAAAGAGTGAGCAAAGGAGATACTGGCAGTTTTATAGCCATTACTCTCATATACTACTGCTATGACTTGTAAGTCGCGAGTTACGTAGACCTCCACCGTATAGACTTCTTTATCAAAGGTGTAACCAGATGCTGAGGCAGTAATATGCCTGAGCTCATAGCGGTAGATGCCATCCTGATAAAAATAGATGGGCCCTATTTCTACTTCGCTTGCGCCAGTAATAGTAAAGGTGTATGCACCAGCCCCACTCCCAGCGGGCAGGGGGTAAGACGCTTGCTCTGGCGTGAGTCGATAGCTAAATGTCTCGTGAGGTGGCGTGGTAGTTCCCGTTTTGGTAAAGCCCTGTTGCACGGTGAGCCTCAGCTCTCCCGGTTCAGCTGCCGCAGCAGTAGACGGAAGAAAGCCCAGCATGCATATCAATGCAACACAGAGGGCGAGAAGCTTCTTGAAGAACGGCAAGACCCTCATGGCTTTACCCTCATTTATAATCATTGTTGCCATGTGTCTTCATCTCCTTTATCGGGCATAGTAACACTGCCCTTTTTTCGGGAATCCCTTCTGCGCTTGAGCGCAATTACCAGCCAAAGTAGCAGTGCAAGCGGCAGGCCCACCGCTACGATCTTACCCCAGAGGGGGGCCTGCTCCCAAAGGCTGGAGAAGCCATCAATACGCTGACCTTCTTCTGCAAAGGGGTCTTGCATGACCTCGCTGGTAATCCTACCCACCAATAGATCGCGCCCGTTTGTTGAGCTTTGCGAGCAAGTGGCGAGCAAGACGATCCTGTCGTTGGTTGACACTGCAATGTTTCTGGTGTGTTTTGCCATTCCAAGAAGCAGATCCAGGTAGGCCTCCTGCTCTTCAACCGCAGTAATCTTGGTTCTAAATACTGCGGTGTCGTAGGCGTTGGTGTGGAGGAAGGCAAAGAATTCTATGCCCTGTTCTTGCCCGTCAAAGTACAGCACGCCATATTGGCGGGCATCAAAATAGCTCTTCTCAGAAAACAGTCCTATCTGTCCAAACATTACTTCTTTGTCCATATGATGGGCGTGGATGATACTGCTGAAGTCCGAGAAATCCGTGCTGCTGTTGCAGTCTAGAAAGACTGCGCCAGAAAGCGAGTAGCGACCCTTTGCGTTGGTGTTGACATACTTGAGGTTGTCTTTGTTTTGCACCAGAGGGTAATCGATGTTGGTTCCATAGACCGTCAGCCATCCAAACACCTCGGGATTAATTGCTTGAAGCTCCGCAAAGGAAAGGCCATCGCTTCCTGCCGTGGGTTTATAGAGCTCATATTGCACGGGGGCAGCTGCTCGATACAGTTGGTTGGAGTCCCACAGTGCAAAGCAGCCGATTGCAACCAAGATCAGCATGGCAAAGAGAAGCGCGATTTCCACGATTCCGTGTGCCAATTTTGCTGTCCTGATTGCTATGTTTGCTGCTATACTCATGAGACCCTTTCTATCTCTTGGGCGGGGCTGTGGTTGTTCAACTGCCTAAAACACAGCCCTCGCCCTTTACTTCAATACTTGGTGTGCAATTCTCAAACTACCGGTACTTCCTTGAAACGCCTTGCGCTTCTCTTGCATCGAATGAACTAATTGTTGCTTTCGCTCTTGCTCTTGCGCGACTTAACTACGACAAAGCCAATGATAGAGGCCAGTGCCAGGAGGATCAGGCCGTAGAAGGGGAGGTCTGCTGTATTGATGCCGGTGGGGATGATTTCTCCGCGGTCATTGACAAAGGCTGCTCCACTGCCATGCTCGCCAACAAAGAGCAGGGTGGGGCTGATGTTTCCGTGAGGAACAGCAAGTGGCTGACCCTTGGCGCTACTGGCTTCTCCCGTGGTGGGCACCGCAGCTGCAAAGTCGTAGATTACGGTTACGCTGGGGGTATAGCCCGCAACGCCTGCTTCGCCTACAGCAAAGCCTGTGCCAACCGGCGTGTCAACAAATACGAGATACTGGTTGTGAGCCAGGGTAAAGTTTACTGCTGCGCCAGAGTTAAAGAGAATGGCAGACCCAACGGCCGTATAGTCGCTGCCGTCTTTTTGGACGATATAGCCATAGCTGCTCTTGACATCATTGACTACCAGAGAGGGAATATTGATGGTGAGGCTAAAGTTAAACTCCATGTCGGTGCTTGAAAAATCACCGGTGACCTCTTTGCTTACGAAGAGGGTCCAGTCGTTCTCGTCCAGTGGATCAGGATTGCCGGGATCAGTTGGCTTAAGGGTCTTTTGGTAGCCGTTGGCAAAAATCAATTGACTATACTCAAAGGTGCTGTCTCCACCGCCGGGGCTTGGATCACTCTTAGACTGATCGCCCTCGTCAACTTCTTCGCCTTCGTGATCTTGTGTCATAACTGCGCCAATGTGGGTAATTTCTAGCACGCCATCAATCTCGTCAACATAGACCTTGACAGTCCAGATGGCACCTGAGTATTCAACTACCTCGATATAGTCGGAGTTGGACGGTGGGGTGTAGGTGTCTGGGGTCTCCCTGATTTCATACTCATAAACACCTGCACCGTTTGTTGCAAACATTGAGACGGTAAAGAGTGAATCAGACTCCAGGTAGTAGGTGGTAACTCCGCCTACGGTTCCTTCAAGTTCTTGTATTCCGTCAAAGCTGATGGGCACCGTGCCTATTACCGGCACCTTGCCTACGTCTGCCGTGCTGTCGTTATAGCTGATTGCGGTTACGGTAAATTCAAAATCCATTTGTGCGGGTAGTGCTGTGCCATAAGGCACCTTCAAAAGCTTGGTAATTGCGGCCTCTGAAGTTTCTGCTGCATCGGTGTTGGGCTGGGCTATGGCGGTTCCCATGAACCCAAAGGTCAACGCGACTGCAACCATACTTGCGATGAGTGTTTTGATTGACTTCTTCATTTTCTTTACCTCCAAAACTGTTTGTCAACTTTTTCTAGTTGTTGCTGGTTAGTACTGCTTGCTGGTTTTTGCTAATCGTTGGTTCTTAGCTTCTCTTAGATTCCAGTTCCTGTTTCTTGCTTACTTCTTCTTGCAATGCGGTAGGGCTCTCTACAGACTTCGTCTTCTCAGCAGGGTCATGACTGTCCCTTGGGTATCGTCTGTATCGACTGAGCCATAGATACGACTATCGGTTGCACCCCCCCTCGCATCTCCCAAGACAAATATCTCATTTGCTTGTAAGGTGATGGGAAAATCCGCTCCCCCTGCATATCGCTGGGTTGCCTCGTAGATCCCTTGCTCTTGTTGAAGCGCCCCATTTATGGTCAGGCCTTCTTTGAGAATGTCTACGGTGTCACCCGCTACGGCAATGACTCTTCGCACCTGCGGCTGTCCTTTAAAGGTCAGTACTATCAGGTCTCCTGCGCGGTAATCTTTGTCCCAGCGGTTAAACAAAACCAAATCTCCATCCTTTATTGCTGGATTCATGTCGGCGTCTACGTTGTAGTGCAAGCCAAACACGAAGGTAAAAAGCAGTGCTACGATTCCTACTATCGCTCCAATCTTGATGGCCATGTGCCTGAGCTCGCGCCCGAGCAAAGTCCGAGAGGAGGGCAGACAGGTGGGGGAGGGCTGTAGCGCCACGGTAGCTTGGGCAGCTTGGGTAGCTTGGGTAGCTTGGGCAGCTAGAGTAGCTTGGGTAGCTTGGGCAGCTTGGGATTTCTGAGAAGCATGGGCAACTTCATTCAGAGGTTTAGATAGTGTGGCGCTCATAGTTACAACCCTCCCTTCTGTTAGCGATGCGCAGCCTTCTTGTGGCCAAAATGGTCAAGACTGTTGCGCTTATTGTCATTGGTACGAGAATGAATATCTCAAAGTCTCCAAGGGTAATGCCGGCTTCTACCACTTCTTTACGAGTGTTAGAAAAGTCAAAGATGCGGTTTGCAGTCATAGGCCTGAAGCTGCCGTCCAAACCGCCGGTGTCATGCCCCTCTTCGGTAGCAGAAGCTATGCTGTCCTTAAACGTTATGACGTAGTTCAGGTCGTTTTCTGCGACGATGCGCAGATGGCTGCCAAGCGAAAGGCCCAGTATCTCAAGAGACTGCCCGTGCTTGAGGCCAAAGGTTGCCGATCCCTGGTCGTTCAAGACGAGAACGCCACTTGCAGGTGCGGCTATATTTGAATTTGGCAGACTCGATCCGAGGATGGATAACTCGGTGCCGGCTGCAAGTGGCGCAAGGTAGTTGTTGACAAAGTACACCGTATAGATGAACTCTTTGGATGAGTTGCTATAAGGCCCGGTAACCAAATGCGAGATGGTCAGGGAGCTTTGTCCGTAATAAATCAGATTGATGTCTGTTTCTTCTGTAATATTGGCAACTTCGATACTGGAGTTGTTTTGCAGCGTTGCCCCGCTGCCGATCTTCCAGTTTTCAAAGGTGTAGTCTGCAATGGAGGGAATGCCGCCCCAGGCTGCGAGGCTAAAGCTGTGCCCTTCTTGGACATAGTGTTCTTTTGAGCTTGGGGTGCCAATCTCGGTTCCGCTGTCATCAATATAGTGAGTCGTCACTACGTGCCAGCTATCAGCAATGCCGTAGTGCACGGTGTAGTATTTGTTGGTAAGAGAGCTGTTGACCGTCTGGTCTTCGTTTTCGTATACGCCTGCGTCAAGTATTATTTGTGCAGATGATGCATCTAAGGGAGTTGCCTCAAAGGGGCCTACGGGCACAATCATGCTCCACGTGGGCGCAGCAACGCTTGCGTTACGCGTGTAGGTTATTTGGTCGAATCCTAAAGGCGGATCCTCCAGCAATGTGGTGCCATCAAAATCAAAGGGCATGCCGTAGGGTGCACCTTGTTCAAGTACGAGCTTGGTGTAGGGCTTGATTGCCGAGTTGGTTCTGATGCTCCAGTCTTGCACAAATACATTAACAGGGGTGTAGACATTGCTGATATCAATGTAGGTTACATGAACTATGTCTCTACCAGTATTGGCTCCCTTGTAGTGTATCTGTATCCAGTAGCGTCCGTTTCTGTCTATGTCCATAGTGTATTCATGCACATGCGTGCTGCTATTGGAGGAGAGATCCAGTGTCTGCCCGCTTCCACCAATGCCCTTGTTTCCTGAGCTGGCAGCGCTATATCCTGCCCCAAAAGAAGTCTGGCTGTTTTGTGGGTCTTCTAAGCTCTCGCGATACCACCTTACGTCAACAATAGCTCTTTTGTCGCCATTTGAAGGAAGGTTATTGTGGTTGATATCCACATGCAAGGTAGCGTTTCCGTAGGCCTTGACCTGGCTATCAATGCCACTGAGAGACCACTCGGGGCGTCCAGAGGAGAGTATGATTTCGCCGATGTTGGTTTTTGGGTCATATTGGGTAGGATCACTGGGAACGGTAACTTGCATCCTGTAGTCGAGATAGGTACCGTATTCGGCGCTGTACATGACAAAGTCGTGCGTTCCTGCTGGAAGCCATAGGTAGGCAATGCCCAGTTCATTGGAGGTAGCTCGGTAGTTATAATCGGGCGCGCCTCCGATACCCCCCTCAACAAAGACGGATATATCGGTGTTAGGTAGCAAGCCGTGCTCATTTTTAACCTCCACGCCAATCATGTAGACCAGGCGGTTGCCTAGAGCTGATCCATTTTTTGGAGAGAAGTTAACGCGAATCATGTTGAGGCTGTTGGCAGAGTACACGGAGCCACCAGAAATACTGACTGCGACGGTGCTGTCGGTGCCACCCCCAACGCCAGATGAAGTGGGAGACTCACACTCTGCCTTAATGATTCCTCCGGATATATTGATGGTTCCGGTTGAGGTTGGATTCATACCGGCACCAATGCCAGCAGCCTGGTTTGAACCTTTGGCATAGATTAAGCCGCCGCTGATATTGATTATGCCGCAACTGGAGCCGCCGCCTGCGCCTATGCCTGTGCCAGCGCTGGTGGTTCGTGCGTCTATGATGCCGCCGCTGATTTCAATGTATTGACCAGGCGAGTTAAAGCCACCACCGATGCTGGAGCTGCTTCCGAAGGCTCGCGTGGTAATGGTGCCGCCGCTGATATAGATGTTTCCTCCGGGAGCCAAATTACCCGTGTTGCCACCGCCGCCGCCGATGCCCGAACCGCCGCCGGTGCCAACGGGAGAGCCTGAAGCTACTACGGTGCCTCCGGTGATTATCACGGTGTTATTGGGAGCATGCATACCGCCACCAATACCAGCAGCGCCTCCCGCGCCTGCACTGGCGGTTATGTGGCCACCATTGATGGTGATGTTGCCGCCGGCTCCGCCTCTGCTGCCAGAGGGAGAAGTAGGAGCACCGCCGCCGCCAATACCTGCGCCACCGCCGCTGCCGCCTGTGGCGACCACTGTGCCGCTGTGTATGGTGATGGTTCCTCCCCCACCAACTTGACCGCCGCCAATACCTGCGCCGCCATTGCTGCCTCCGATGGCCGTTACCGCGCCTGTTGCGCCGCTGTTGATGGTGATGGTTCCACCGGATGCGCCATGGTAGCCACCGCCTATACCTGCAGCAAAGATGCCGCCTTGGGCAGATACTTCGCCGCCGTTGATAAGGACTGTATCTCCACTGCCGTTTTGACCGCCGCCTATACCAGCGCCGTACTGTCCGCCAGTGGCTTGAACCTTACCGCCGTTAATGGTTACCTTGCCGCCAGATCCTGCGTGGCCGCTACCGCCTATACCAGCGCCGTACTGTCCGCCAGTGGCTGTGACCGTACCGCTGTTGATAATGATGGTGCCGCAGGCAACGTTAGCATTGGAAGCTGTGGTGCTCCCGCCAATACCAGCGCCTCTGACCCTGCCAGTGGCCTGCAAGGTGCCTGGACCGCTGATGGTAAGGGTTGAGCCGCTCTCTACGACAATGCCTGCCGCATGTTCTGGATTAACACCATTGTCATTGGTGGTGGTAAAGCTGTTGACTTTGCCCTCCACGAGATAGAGGGTAACGTTGGAGCTTCCCAGTATCCTCAAGGTGCTAAAGCCGTTTGCTCTGTTCACACCGTGCAAGACGAGTGTGCAGGTGGCATTATTAACAATAATCGTCTTGTTGCTATTGCCTGCCAGCACCGAGTAGATGCCACCCGATGTAGTAATAGTGGTATCGCTGCTACCATCGATGACATCGGTAGGCAAAGGCTCTGGACTCAAGGGCATGATGGGTGAGAATGCCTCTCCCCCTGGATTGCCCTCTGGACTTTCTGTTGTGCTATCAAGGGGGTCGCTTGAGGGCTCACCCGAAGGACTGTTTGAAGGACCATTGAGAGGAGGTATACCGGGCAAGCCGGTAATCAATTCCAGCTGCCCGTCCTTGAGCCCCAGTCCAGGGCCGTAGCCGTTAGCATCTTGTGTCATCTCATTTGGAGAATTTGACTCAAAGGAGCCCTCTATTGCAGGGTCTCCTGCTGGTGCAGCATCTCCCACAGCGCCCTCTCTTGGTGTCTCTCCCAAGGTGCCTTCTTCCAAGTCCTGTGTGCCAAGGAGCTCTTCTTCGTTAATGCCCTCAGGTACAGGGCTTTCCGACGGAGCGCCCTCTTCAAGTTCAAGACCCATGACAAGCAAGGTCTCCTCCTCGTTGGACTCGAGTGAGTTAGCGTAACCCGAAGCGAGCGGCACCAGGGATGCTATAAGAAGGCAGGCTATGAGAAAGCTAATGAGCTTTCCGAGACCGGAGCGATATGTTTGTTTTTTACTCACGACTATTCCTCCCAACTTATGGGTTTGCCCTAGCTACGCTGCACTACTTTCGTTATCAAACAGAGCTGGTGTCTATTACCCCTCCGAGGTTTACCCCTTTACGGCTCTCGGATTTATGCTCCGTTCTGATGCAAAGTATCAACTGTCAAGGGGCTTTAGGGTCAATGAATGTTCAGGAAAAAACACAATTATATTGTTAAAAATGGGTTGAAAAATGAAATTGCTATGTGGGTAGCAAATTAAATGGAATGAGTGTGAGTTTGTCTTGACAGCGCATCTACCAGCACTTCTTTGCAGACAAGCGTCACGATGCATATACGGGCAAGGAAATTACCAAAAAGAATCCAAGCCGTTTGCCCTCTTTGCCGATGAAAGCGGTGACCAAAAAAAGCCTACACAATTTTGACACCAAATTGTTACAAAAAAAGCTGAGGAACGAGGGCTTGGGCAATTACAACAGTATCGTTACAAGTTACTGATCAGACCCAATTCGTCATTGCGGGCTTGACCCGCAATCTGAGACGCATTTTGGTTAGATTGCGGCTCGGAGGCCGCAATGACGGACTACAGTCTTAGTACAGTATCGTTACAAGGGTGTTTTTCGAAAACCTATTCTTGACGTTAGGCTAGCCCTAATCTACTATATAAACAGGCATTTTAGACCTACCGCTTATGCGTTTTGATATTACATACTGAGCAAGTGATGCAAAAGAAGGATTGGCTGGCTCAGCAACTGTTTTTGGTCATCATGCCGGATGCTTATATCCGGCTTTTACATTGGATACTAGGCATCTCAAATGAAACTTAATTGACGAAGAGGTGTAGATAATGGAAACAATAGCAATAGTAGGAATACTGGCTGCACTGCTCGTAGGCGTTGTCATCGGGTTCTTTTTGGGGCGGTTTGTACTTAAAAGTGCAGCTAAAAATGCTGCTGAAGATGCTGCTCAAATCAAGAGTGATGCCGAAAAGCAGGCTGATATCATCAAGCGTGAGGCTAAGGCCGAAGCTAAGGATGCGGCGTATCAGCTCAAGCAGGAGGCCGAGCGCGAGGCGTCAGAGCGTCGCAAAGAAATCAAAGTATTGGAAAACAGACTCATGCAGCGCGAGGAAAACCTGGACAAGCGTGCTCAGAGCTTAGACACACGCGAACACCAGATTTCTTCGCTGGCTGGGCAAGTCGAGAAAAAGGATCGTGATTTAAGCGCAGCCTTAGATCAGGCGCACGATGAGTTGATGCGCGTTGCCAACATGAACGAAAACCAGGCGCGCGAGTTGCTTTTAGAGAGCGTGAAAAATGATGTGACTCGCGAGGCTGCCGCTATTATTAGAGAAAGCGAGCAGCAGACGCGCAATGAGGCCGATAAAAAGTCGCGCGAGATTCTCTCCTTGGCCATTCAACGTGTGGCGGCCGACCATACAGCAGAGCATACTGTTTCTTCGGTGGCTATTCCCTCTGACGATGTCAAGGGTCGTATTATTGGAAAAGAAGGTCGCAACATTCGCACGTTTGAGCAGATAACCGGTATCAATCTCATCATTGATGACACTCCCGAAACGGTCACTGTTTCGAGCTTTGATCCGGTAAGACGCGAGATTGGACGCATTACGCTCGAAAACCTTATTGCGGACGGGCGTATACATCCGGCTCGCATTGAGGAGATGTTCAACAAGGCTACCAAGCTGGTGGAGCGAGAGGTACAAGAGGCTGGCGAAGCTGCAGCTTTTGATACTGGCATCATGAATCTCAACCCAGAGCTCATTAAGACCTTGGGGCGCCTGCGTTACCGTACTTCCTTTGGACAAAATGTGCTCAAGCACTCCTTGGAGGTTGCCTATTTGGCTGGCGTCATGGCTTCTGAGCTGGGTCTTGACCCCATGCCAGCAAGGCGTGCTGGTTTGCTACACGACCTGGGCAAGGCCATTGATCACGAAAACGAAGGATCGCACGCCATCATTGGTGGCGACCTCGCTCGTCGTTTTGGCGAGAAGCCCGAGATAGTACATGGTATAGAGGCGCACCACGCCGATGTTGAGCCTTCCACCGTATTGGCTGTGCTGATACAGGCTGCCGATGCCATCTCTGCTGCGCGCCCGGGCGCTCGTCGCGAAAGCGTCGAGAGCTATATCAAGCGTTTGGAACAGCTCGAAGGTATTGCCAATGCCCACGATGGAGTTGAGAAGACCTACGCCATGCAGGCAGGCAGAGAGATACGTGTGATGGTTGAGCCCTCCAAGATCAACGATGATCAGGCCAAGGTTTTGGCGCATGACATAGCCAAGCAGATCGAAAATGAAATGCAGTATCCTGGCCAGGTTAAGGTTTTGGTAATACGCGAGAGTCGCGCAGAGGATGTGGCAAAGTAATTAGTCACAGAAACCCATTGCGGTGCAAGATGAGCCATGCAGAGGCTATGCTTAGTAAGCTAAGGGTTTATCTGAGCGAGTAGATTGCCTTGAAAAACTGAATCGAGGCCGAAGGAGTTTATACACAATAAATGACTGAGGCTCGATTCTGATTTGAAAGGCAAGATGCCGTTCAGATAAAGACTTCAACATGTTAACGAGTAAGACAATGCCGGATGAACAACTCATAGAATTCGTAGAACAGCTCTCGGGAGAAGTCCACTTGCGTGTGGAAGAAAGCCTCGGCAGCGGTTTTGTGCGGCTGAGAAGCGCTGAAGCCGAGCGTCGTCAAGCCAAGCATGACATACGCTCGGTCGAAGACATCGTCATTGAGATGCTACGCAATGCCCGCGATGCCGAGGCAAGACACATCTTTGTGGCCACCAGTAAAGAAGAGGAGCTGCGCACGCTCACCGTTATAGATGACGGCAAGGGTATACCCGCAGATCTTCAAAAGAAAATCTTTGAGCCGCGAGTTACCTCAAAGCTCGACAGCATGGTTATGGACACCTGGGGAGTGCACGGTAGAGGCATGGCTCTTTACTCCATTGCGTCTAACTCTTTGGCTGCTCGCGTTGCTGCTTCTGCCCCTGAGTTGGGGTCTGCGATTACCATAGAAACCAGCTCCGAGCAGCTTACGGAACGCAGCGATCAGTCTACCTTGCCGCATGTACAGCGAAATGAGCAGGGAGCACTTGAGGTTGTTAAAGGCCCACACAACATTGCTCGCACTACGGTAGAGTTTGTCTTGGCAGGCAATCAGGTAGTCAATGTATACCTCGGCTCCCCAGCACAAATAGCATCCACTTTGCTTGACTACGGACAAAAAAGCCTCAAGCGAGAAGAGCTGCTCTTTTGCAAAGACTCAAAGATGCTGCCCCTGGTACACAGACTGGCGGCAACGGGAGACTCGGCTCAATTGCAAGAGGAGTGTGCAGAGCTTGGCCTCAAGTTGTCGGAGCGTACTGCTCATCGCATTATCGCAGGGCAAATCAAGCCACTGGCACCCCTGCTCAAAAGTGTCGCAAGCCGCACAAAGCACGAGCAGGCGCATAAAAGCTCGCATTTGCAAAAGGACAGCCGCGGCCTCCAAATATCTCAGCCAGATAACGATCGTTTTGTGCGAGCTTTAGAGAGTGCCTTTGAGGTTTTGGGCGAGCGCTACTACCTCAGCCTCGTTGATCTACCCAAGGTTCGTGTAAAAGGCAATACAATCTCAGTTCGATTTGAAATCGAGAAGGAATGAAGTGTGATAAACTACCGTGTTATTGGTTGCTATCAAGCAATATCGCCGGAATGCGTCCGGCTGTGAGGGTCTGAAAGGAAAAATAATGGACGAAACTGGCGTTTTGGCACTAGTTGATGAGCTCTCTGATCTCATCGAGGACGGCAAAGCTTCTTTGGGCAACAGGGATAGGCGCACTATTGATGCTGGCCCTGCACTGGACATCCTCGACGAGATTCGACAGGCATTCCCTCAGGAATTTGCTCAAGCCCGCCAAATTGTGCGCGAACAGGCAAACATCTTAGAAGACGCTGAGGTGGAAGCTAATCGGATTTTGGAGGACGCACGAAACCAGGCGCTCACTATTGCCAGCCAACAAGAAGTTGTACGCATTGCTCAACAGCAGGCAGAAAATGTCCTTGCGGATGCCCGCGACCAAGAGCGCGAAATGCGAGCAGGAGCCGAAGACTATGCCGACACCGTGTTTTCGCATATTGAAAATACCGTTGCGCAAATAAATGAGAATGTGCGTCGCTGTAGAGAGAGGCTTAACACCAAGGCCACACCTATGCGCTAGCCGCCATGCAACTTGATCCGCTCAACATTCAAGTCATACCGCGTCTTGTCAATACCGGCAGTGCGGATCAGACCCAAGGTGTTTTGCCTTTAGCCAACATAGCCGTGGGTCATCGTCAGTTTGGGGTGCTTGGGGGCATTTCATTTGACGCCAATCTCTTGAACACCAGTGAGGCCATCTTACTCAACGGTACGGCTACTGCTTGTCTCACCACATGCTGCGATCGTTGTCTTGAGAATACCCAGCTGAGCATTACCGGTGAGCTTCAAGGCTACTATCTTTTTGAGCCTTTGGCTACTCAAGATGAAGAGTTGGAAGTGTATGAGATGGTTGACGCAAAAGGTTATATTGACATTGCTCCTTCCATTCTTGCCGCCATCGTTCATGAATTGCCTCCCGTAACGCTTTGTGCACAAGACTGCAAAGGGATTACCATCCTGAGCACAGATGACGCAAGCCATGACAACAGTGTGCAAGAAAAAGGCGAGGCAGGAAAAGTCAACCCACTGTCTCCCTTTGCTGCTCTCAAGGACTTCAAGATTGACGAATAATAAGTAATCTTTCATCCACCCAGGAATTCTGATACAATAGGCGGGTTCGTCTCAAGGAGGTAAGGCCAGAGGGGCTTATCTCGACATCACACATGCTTGGTGACTAAAGGCGCTCGTGACTGTTTTTGCCAATAGGGCTTTAAACGGTTGCGCCGGAGGGTTGATCTGGGCAGAGGGAGAGCACAAGCTCTCAGTAACGAAAAGGAGCACCTATGGCAACAAAGGTAAATGTTGCGTCGCTTATCGACGCCGGGGTTCATTTTGGGCATCAAACCCGCCGCTGGAACCCCAAGATGAAGCCCTACATCTTCACTTCTCGCAAGGGCATCTACATCATTGATCTCAAGCAAACCCTTCTCGAAATGGACAAGGCCTATAGCTTTGTCAAGAATCTAGCCGAGAAGAAGGGCATCATCCTCTTTGTGGGCACCAAGAAGCAGGCTCAAGAGCCCATCAAATCTGCCGCTGAGCGTTGCGGCATGCCCTACGTTAACCATCGCTGGTTGGGCGGTATGCTCACCAATTTTGTAACGATTCGCTCCAGAGTCACCTACATGGAAGAGCTGGAAGCCATGGAAGAAGATGGTCGTATGGCTGCGCTTCCCAAAAAAGAGCAGGTCTTGCTGCGCAAGAAGCTTGATAAACTGCAAGCTAGTCTCAATGGTGTGCGCCACATGGTGGCTGCCCCCCAGGCGGTGTTCATTGTTGATACCAAGCGCGAAGAGATTGCCGTAGCCGAGGCAACCAAGCTCAAAGTGCCCGTCATTGGCATACTTGATACCAATGCCGACCCAGATGAAGTAAGCTTTGGCATTCCGGGCAACGATGACGCTATTCGCTCTGTTGGTTTGATAGCCAATTGCATGGCCGATGCAGTGATTGCCGGAGGCAATGCCGAGAGTATTACCGTAGAGGAGTTGATGAGCGCCCCCGTCAGCAGTGCGCCCGCAAAAGACGCAGTAGCTGATGATGCGCTTACTGATACCAAGACTGCCACCCAAGAGCAGTCAACAGAAGATACAGAAGCAATAGACGAGCCTGTTGAAGCTGCTGAAGTAGTTGATGAGACTTTAGAGGTTCCAGAGGCCGATGAGGCGCTAGAGGCTGCCCCTGATGCAGAAAGCTCCTTGGAAGAGGAACAAGCGGCAGCTGACACTGACGATGCTTCGTCAGAAATTGCCAAAGAGGAGGCAGAAGCTTCCGTCAAAGACGAGGATGAGTAAACACCCTCTTATATCAGATTAAGTATTTGAAAGACTTTACACAGAAAGGAATCCACCATGGCAGAGATAAGTGCCAAGCTGGTCAAGGAACTGCGCGAGATGACCGGCGCGGGTATGATGGAATGCAAGAAGGCTCTCATCGAGGCTGAGGGCATCTTAGAAAAGGCAGTAGATGTTTTGCGCACGCGCGGCCTTGCCGCAGCTGCAAAGAAGGCAGGGCGTGCTACCAATGAGGGTCTCATAGTGGCAAAGGTCTCCGATGACGCACAGAGCGCTGCTCTTGTGGAGATCAACTGCGAAACCGACTTTGTTTCGCGAAACGATGTTTTTGGTGCGCTGGCCAATAAGATTGCCGATGCTGTGCTCGTAGGAAAACCTGCGGATATTGAGGCGTTGAGCGCTCTTGCCATTGACGGCGAGACGGTAGCCGACATCCTCACGGATGGCATTCACACCATTGGCGAAAACATCCAAGTGAGCCGCTTTGAGTGCCTTGAGGCCACCAGCGGCGCCTTTTCGTCGTATATTCATGGCGGTGGTCGCCTTGGCATACTGGTGCAGTTTGCCCTGAGTAAGCCGGAGACTGCCGAAGCGGACGCATTTAAAGCAGTGGCCAAGGACATTGCCATGCAGGTGGCTGCTGCCAATCCTTTGGCGGTGAGCCAAGAAAACATTGATGCTCAGATTGTCGAAAAGGAGATGAGTATCTATAAGGCACAGGCTGCAGAGTCTGGCAAGCCAGAAAACATCCAAGAGCAGATTGCAAGCGGACGCATGAAGAAGTTCTTTGCCGAGAACACGCTCGTAGAGCAAGCCTTCATCAAAGATCCAGACCAGACGGTCAGCCAGGTGCTTGCCGCTGCCTCCAAGGAGCTTGGCGATACTATCACCGTAGTAGAGTTTAAGCGCTTTGAGCTCGGTGGCCTCTAAGCCAACAGCCAGCTCCAGCGCAATACCCTTAACTATCAAATGACTCTTATGGCTCGCAAGTCATAAGAGTCATTTGCAATGTGCCAAGTAGTACGCGAGTAACGCTGAGCCAGGTGTTGCATGGTGTCAGGGAGATATCCCTCAGCACCATCACTTTATAGGAATAGGCGCAGCGCAGTGATGATGTCCTCCAGAGTTGCCTCGTCAAGCCTGCCAACCACCTTCGAGTTTCGAGCGTATAAATCTATGGTGCGAACCTGCTCGGCGCATACGAAGCCCGTAACCTCACGCCCATCGGGGATTCTAAAGTGCAAGGGAAACCCATTGTTTGTTTTGGTAATAGGGCAAACGAGAGCCAGGCTTGTTCTATTATTGAAGTCGTCGTTGCTCACGATTACAGACGGACGGTTTCCTGCAGGCTCATGACCCTTGGTGGGGTTGTAGTCAAAGTATACGATGTCTCCTTGAGAATAGATCATCACCAAGCTTCCCTTCCAACCGGCTCGCCAGCATCCCATTCAACAGGCTGATAGTCACCAGAATAATTCGTAAACAGTTCTGATAGAGACTGTGGCTTTCTTTGGGTCTTTGACATATGAATCCCATTGTCGTAAACCTTGATTTCAAGCACATCGCCTGCTGATAGATTAAGCTCGTCGCAAATAAGCTTAGGGATTCTCACACCTTGCCCGTTGCCCCATTTAGTTAAGGTAGTTGCAGCCATATACGCTCCTCTGCTCGTAGTAGATATACAAAGTATAAACATCGACTCAGGCTGTGTCAACCAAATAACGGCTAGGGCTGACCCAAGCAAGTGACCTGTGACGGCGTTGGCATTGTACAACTACAGCCCATGTTGCGCTTATCAACACTCTGAGGTATCACTGAGCGTTTGATTTGTTATAGTTAGCAGGATAATTTTTGGCCTAGTTATGAGGAGTGCCGTGTCTGAGTATGTTTACAAGCGTGTTTTGCTCAAACTATCGGGTGAGCATTTGGCAGGAGATCAAGGATTTGGCATAGACCCCAAGGTTATTTCTGGACTCGCCAAAGAAATCAGTGCAATTACCAAGAACAAAGAAGTCGAGCTGGCCATTACGGTGGGTGGCGGAAATATCTTTAGAGGTATGGCTGCCTCAACAGAGGGAATGGATCGTTCTCAGGCAGACTACATAGGTATGCTGGCAACGGTCATGAACGCGTTGGCCTTGCAAGAAGCGCTTGAGCGCGTGGGTGTGTACACTCGGGTGCAAAGCGCCATCTCGATGCACGAGGTGGCGGAGACCTATATTCGCCGCAGAGCCATTCGCCACTTGGAAAAGCACCGCGTGGTCATCTTTGCAGCGGGTACGGGTAATCCCTACTTTACGACCGACACCACGGCTGCTCTCAGGGCCTGCGAGATCGAAGCAGACGTTTTTATGAAGGCAACCAAGGTTGATGGCGTTTATGACTCGGATCCCGCAAAGAATCCAGACGCAAAGCGCTTTGAGTCCATCAGCTACCTTGACGTGCTCACGCGCGAGCTGGCGGTTATGGACACTACAGCAATCTCGCTTTGCATGGATAATAAGATTCCCCTCATCGTTTTTTCGCTTGAGCCAACGGGTACGATGGAACGTGCCCTCAGGGGGGAGCAGGTGGGGACGGTAGTGCATGCTTAGGAAACAAGAGCTAATATATGAGAGGGCTTTTTTAAGTGAGTAGACTGGCTCGAAAACAGGGTTTGAGCCGACAGGAGTGTATATCTGATACATGACCGAGGCGCAACCTGTTTCAAAGACAAGCCGCCGCTTAAAGAAAGCCAGAAAAAGGAAAGGTGTTACTATGTCAGCCGTTGAAGAAATCATCTCTTCGCATCAAACCTTGATGGAGAAGACCCTCAATAATATGGCGCAGGAGTTTGCTTCTGTGCGCACCGGTCGTGCATCGGCAGCCATGCTCGAACGCATTAATGTTGATTACTATGGCACGTCTACTCCCGTGACTCAGCTGGCTGGCGTAAAGTCACCCGAAGCCCATCTGCTGGTTATCGAGCCTTGGGACAAAAGCATTTTAAAGGATATCGAAAAAGCCATTATGGCATCAGACCTGGGCATTACCCCATCAAGTGACGGCCAGATGATTCGCTTGCCATTTCCGCCTCCCACTGAGGAGCGACGCAAGGAGCTGGTCAAACAGTGCAAGACCATTGCTGAGGATGCCAAGGTTGCCATACGCAATATTCGCCGCGATGCAAATAGCAAGCTGGAGAGACTCGTCAAGGATGAATCGCTGCCAAAAGATGACAAACATCGCGCCGAAGAAAAGATACAAAAGCTCACCGATGTGCATGTTGAGAAAGTAGACGTAGCGCTGGGGAATAAAGAAGCCGAAGTCATGGAGGTCTGAGTTACATGCTTGGCCTAATGGTACACTGACGTGTCGCGCCCGCGAAAGTCACTAGAGCACATTTTTGTGAATCCTCCAGATGATGTGGATTACACACTACTGGATGCAGAGCGCATACCAGCGCATATAGCTGTCATCATGGACGGCAATGGGCGTTGGGCAGTCTTGCATGGCAAGCCACGAGCCTTGGGTCATAAGGCAGGCATAAAAGGGGTGCGCGAGCTTATCCGCACTTCTTCTGACATAGGCGTGGATTACCTTACCATCTACTCCTTTTCTACCGAAAACTGGAGCAGGCCGCGCGCAGAGGTAGCAGGCTTGATGGAGCTCTTTGCTGCAACCATGGCGGCCGAGCTGGATGGCATGCATGAAGAAGGGGTGCGTATCAAGGTAATTGGCAGCATGTCTGAGTTGCCGCGGCGCACGCGCGAGACCTTTGAGCGAGGTATAGAGCAAACCAGACACAACACCGGTATGACGCTCGTCATTGCCGTCAACTATGGTTCGAGACTCGAGATTATCCAGGCTGCGCAAGCTCTGGCCCTCAAGGCTTTGCAGGGGGCATTATCCGCAGAGGATATCAAAGAGCTCGATGAATGCGGCTTTGCTGAGTATTTGCAAACCAGTGATATTCCCGACCCTGATCTTTTGATACGCACCAGCGGCGAGTATCGCCTCTCAAACTTTTTGTTATATCAAACGGCCTACAGTGAGCTTTACATCACCTCGGTGCTCTGGCCCGACTTTGACCGCTTTGAGCTTTGCCGAGCGCTTCTTGAGTTTCAGAGTCGCAGCAGGCGTTTTGGAAATGTAGGCGGCGATGATGAGCAATAAGGATGCACAGAGAGCATCGTGTGTGAGGTGCTACGATGGCTAAACGCGTGGTTACCGGTGCCCTGATTGCAGTAATCACGGCGGTACTGATCTTAGGAAGCTCGCTTTCTACCGCCCTCTTCTTAGCGGCGCTCTCGGGCATTTGTGCCTGGGAGTTTTATGCCATGCTGCGCTCCGACGCCAAGCTTCCTAATGAACTCATTGGAACAGCGGCATCTGCCCTTTATCCCATCAGCTTTTATTTTTGGGGCTTTGCTGGTCTACTCTCGCTTACGACGCTTTTTGCTCTGGTGCTGCTCATTTGGTATGTCTTTTACACCAAGGCTCGCATTACCGACGTAGCCATTACTCTCTTTGGCGCTCTTTATACGGGTCTCATGCTCACCAGTCTTATTCTAATTCGTCAGATACCTCCCGTGCTGGAGGACTTTTTCTTGCCAGGCATCTGGGGAGGCGTTTTAGTTGCCATAATCGTCTTTAGCACCTTTGCCAATGATGCGGCTGCATTTTTTGTGGGAAGCAAGATCGGCAAGCATAAAATGGCCCCACGCATCTCTCCAGCCAAAAGCTGGGAGGGGTTCTTTGCAGGCATGATTGCCTCGGTGGCCCTCTGGTGCTTGATACCCCTCATACCGGGCATGGATATTGGTTGGGGCTGGATTATCGTTGGCGGCATCTTATGCGGCTGGATAGGTATTTTGGGCGACTTGGTTGAGTCGCGCATCAAGCGCTCAACAGGACACAAAGACTCCAGCAAGCTCCTGCCCGGACACGGCGGGTTTTTAGACAGATGCGACTCGCTTCTTTTGGTGGGAGCGGCAGCCTCTATCATTTTACGTTTTGCTGGCGCAATTGGCTAAGACCTAACATTTTTTTGTCTACCAGGCACGATGTCATTAAAAGGCCCTCAGAGAGAAGCATGAAGAAGCAAAAAGAGCATCAAGAAAAAAAGAGAGTTGTCATACTTGGTTCCACCGGCTCCATTGGCAGGCAGGCGGTAGAGATCTGTGCACATTATCAAGACCGTTTAGAGGTCGTTGGTCTTTCTGCTCACTCTAACGCAGAGCTGCTGGCCTCTCAGGCTGCCTTTCTTAATGTTAAAAACACCGCTTTAACCACCAAAGATGGTCCTCAAGCTCTCGTTGAGCTTGCTCTTTCTCACGAGCCAGACATTGTCTTAAACGCCTTGGTAGGCGCTGCCGGCGTGCAGGTAAGCTATGAAGTCATTAAGACTCAGACAACTCTTGCTCTGGCAAACAAGGAGTCGCTTGTTGTGGCGGGAGAGCTTATCATGCCTTATGTAGAGTCCAACCAGCTGCTTCCTGTTGACTCCGAACATGCCGCACTGTTTCAGTGTCTTGTTGGAGAGGACGTTAAGGAGGTTGCCAATCTGTGGATAACTGCCAGCGGTGGCCCCTTTAGGGCTCGCAAGCGCCAAGACCTTACCAAGGTAACGCAAGCGCAGGCGCTTGCTCATCCTAACTGGAGCATGGGAGCCAAAATCTCCATTGACTCTGCCACCCTCATGAACAAGGGTCTGGAGATAATCGAAGCACATCATATATTTGCTATACCATATAGCAATATTAAGGTGGTACAGCACCCTCAGAGTTGTATTCACTCCCTCGTTGAGTTTGTTGACGGCAGCTTTATGGCGCACCTGGGGGTTACGGATATGCGTATTCCTATTCAGTACGCGCTCAGCTACCCCAAAAGATGGCCGGCTGCCTTTAGTCCTGCCTCACTTGACCTCTGTGAACTGGGCAGCTTGGACTTTCATGCCCCCGACTCAGAAACCTTTGGCTGCCTACGCCTGGCAAGAGAGGCAGGTGAGGCAGGCGGCACCCTGCCCTGCGTGCTCAACGCTGCCAATGAAGTGGCCGTGGACGCCTTCCTAGACGGGCGCATAGGCTTTTTGGACATAGAGCGTATCGTAGAGAGCTGCCTCACAAGCCACAGTCGTCAAGATGCCAGCTCGCTCGAACTGATTTTGGAAGCTGATGCTGAGACCCGCCTAAAGGCCGATGAGCTCTGTGCCAAACTCAAAAAGGGTGGTTAGCCACCTGCTATAGCAGGAGTTCTCCTTCTATAAAGGCCTGAGTGCGCGGGTCTTGAGGCTGCGTGAGCAGCTGCTCGGAACTGCCGTGCTCGATGATATTGCCCTCATGCATGAAGAGTACATAGTTGCACAGGCGACGTATTTGAGGGAGATTGTGACTGATAATGACCGAGGTCATCTTATGCTTTGTGCGCTCATAGTCCAAGGTTTTTTCGATAAAGGCAACTGAGGTGTTGTCGATATTTGAAGTGGGCTCGTCAAGTAACAGCAGTTGAGGCTTAAGCGCAATTGCGCGCGCGAGCGCCACCTTTTGGGTTTCTCCTCCCGAAAGCAGCCATGCCTTGCTCTTTGCCAGAGGGGTGAGATCAAAGGCATCCAAGAGATTGTTGACCCGACGCCCCACCACCTCTCGCTCCATGCCTCGTATGCGCAAAGGATAGGCGATATTCTTTTCGACCGTAGTCCGGATCATATAAGGTGTTTGAAAGAGCATGGTAACTGCCTGCGTAGGAAGACTGGAAGAAAAACTGCCATCCCCAAGCTCATAGAGCACCTCGCCACTTTGAGGAAGGTCGAGCCCGGCAATTATATTCATCAAGGTAGTTTTGCCGGCACCGTTAGGACCGATGATGCCGGTAATAACACCACTGGGAATCTCGCAGCTCTGTACGTCTAACACCACCCTGCTCCCGTAAGACTTCCTCAGGTTTCGTAATTGCAGTTTCATGAGCTCTCACTTTGCTGTTGAAACTGGTAGAGGATGGTGTTAACGATGAGGGCAATCAGTAATAAGATGATGCCTACTGCAATGGCTTGAGAGTAGTCTCCCATAGAGCGCAGCTCTGCAATATAGGTGGTCATCACTCGGGTTTTATCGGTGATGTTGCCGCCCACTATCAAAACCGCTCCCACTTCAGAAATGGCACGCCCAAAAGCCGAGACAAGAGCAATCACCAGGCCGCCCCTCACCTCTTGCAGCATCAACAGCAAGTTGGTAAAGCCATTGCCTCCCAGTGTCTTGCCGAGCCTTTCCACATCCTTGGCCTTGTCTTTTACGATGTTGTAGGTAAGACCAATGACAATGGGAGTTACCAGCATCGTTTGAGCGATGATCATAGCTGTGGGTGTGTAGTTAAGCTGAAAGGTGCCTAAGGGGCCTTGGCGCATGAGGATGAGGAAGACAAAGAGCCCCAAGATTACGGGGGGCAAGCTCATGAGTGTATAAATGATGCGCAGCAAAATGCGCTTTCCAGCAAAGTCATGCGTGCCTATAAGTATGCCAAGGGGAATCCCTATAAGCACCGCAAAAAGCACCGAGGTGCCAGAAACTCTGAGCGACAACCCCACGACCTCAAAAATCGCGGGGTCGCCGCTAAAAATCAGGCCAATAGCCTGGACTATGCCTTCAAAAATGTAGTCCACAAAGCACTAGGCAGCAGTAGCGAGGGCTTGATCGGCATTGGGAGTAAAGAGCGCCTCTCCAAACAGTGTGATGCCATACTCAGCAATTAAAGCCTGACCCTCTGGGGAGGTAATCCACTGCTGAAAGACAACGGCACCGTCGTGGTTTATAGAAGAATTCTTGTTTGGATTAACGCAAATAACACCATACTGGTTAAAGAGGATGCCAGTGGGATCCTTCTCGCACACTATCTTCAGCTCGGTGCTTGCTGCGTTTGACAACCAGGTGGCGCGATCTGCCAGGGTATAGCCAAGCATCTCGTTGGCCATGGCTATAACCGCTCCCATGCCGTCTCCGGCTTTGACGTACCAGCTGCCATCAGGCTCGATGCCTGCTTTTTCCCAGATGGAGTTTTCCTTGCTATGGGTGCCGGAGTTATCATTTCGAGAGATAAAGACTGCTTCTTGTTGCGCAATTGCAGTAAATGAGGCTACGGCATCGTTGCCAGTGCTTGAGGCAATGCCAGCAGGGTCTGCAACAGGGCCAATGATGATAAAGTCGTTATACATGACATCAAGACGACCGGTGTCATCGGCATGACCCTCTTCAACGAAGCTCTTCTCGGCTCCCGGGGAGTGCACCAACAAGACATCGGCCTCTCCGGACTCGCCAAGGGCGATGGCCTCTCCAGAGCCCACAGAGATGACCTCAACAGAGATGCCGGTCTGTGCCTCAAAAACGGGAATAATGGCCTCAAGCAAACCGCTGTCTTTGGTAGAAGTGGTTGTAGCAAGCCTCAGGCTGCCTGCATCCTGGGTGCCATCTCCTTGTTCAGCAGTAGTGCCACCGCAGGCGAGCAGGGCAAAAAGCATCACGAGGGATACTGAGGTCACAAGAGCCAGCTTAACAAAACGTGGGGGGCTACCAATAACATCTTTCTTCATTTCTTCCTCCTTCTGATAATTGCAATGAGTACTGTTGCATATTACACTATCTGTCTGCCTTTGCTACAGTAAGCTTCTCAGAAAACCAAGCGATTTAAGCTTCAGATCCAGATGGTCTTGTGCCCACTGGGTACAAAACTCTGCAAGTCTGCATAGTATAGGCAGGTATTCTTTGCTGCTGTGGACAAGCAAGTCTGCAAAGCGTGCACTTAGCAGGATATCTATCCACTTTGTCAAGAATTCCTCTGAGTACGCAAGCTCAAGGGTGTCAGGTCGTACTCCCAGAGCGGCAAAGATTTTAAGGGTACAAGCCAGCGAGATCATTGCTGGAGCGGTGCCCTCTGCCTTACCTATGCACTCCAGGGCAGCCAGAGCCATAGCATAGAGCAGCGGCTCGGCATTGTGATGCGTGGTAGCCTTTTCGATCAGCTCCACCACCACGGCGCAAGCGGCGCTTTGTTCCAGGCTCGCTCTACAAGCGGAGTGTGATACAACTATGCGAGCATCGGTTACTATGTCAAGCGAGCGTCCCGTAGAGAGTTGCACCTCAACCACTGTATAGAGCTCCAGGCGTGCAGCCATAAAGGAGCCTGGTTTGCGCGCCCCCTTGGCTACTGCGCGCCTCTGTAGACCCTCTTCGTCTAAAAAGGTAATGATGAGGTCGGTCTCGCCGAGTTTGGTTTTTTTAAGCACCAGGGCTGTTGCTTTGTAGCTAGGCACAGACATCCTTACATGAATGACAACAAGTACAGTGCATAGTATATCGACAAAGCAGAGATGAAACAGGCCAGCAAGTCCCAGCAAGTCCCAATCCGTTAGCAACCCCAACCCGCCAGCAACCCCAATCCGCCAGCAACCCCAATCCGCCAGTAGCAAACGAATCAACGTATAATGCCACGCAAAAGCGGCACTGTGCTGGAAGAAACCAGCCCAGTGCCGCCTTCTTGTAGTTAAGAGACTTGCTTACTGCTCAGTGCTGCCTGATTCGTCAGAAGCTTCGTCAGAAGCTGCTGCCTCCAGAGCATCAAGTTTTGCATTCTTGCGCTTGACATAGACATAGAGAACGCAAGAAGAGAGGGCGGCTAATGCGGCCGAAGCCATGAGTATAAAGAATATTTCATGAAACGCTCCTGCTGCAACGACACCCGAGGCATCGGCTTGAGCGTCCATGATGGCACCAAACCAGATGCTCGAGAAGGTGTCGGGCAAAAAGCCAATGACCGAGAGTATTCCTGTTGCGGCGCCAAAATAGTGAAGGGGCACCCTGCCCTCTGTCAACTGTGCCGAAATGATGCCAAAGGAGCCATTTGCCACAAAGCCAAGGAAGACTATGAGCGTGGCGGCTACAACAACAGTGGCTGCCGTCGTTGGCAAAAAGGTGAGCGCAAGCAGGCAGATGATAAAGACGATGCTGCCAGAAGCTATAACCAGTGACGGTTTGAACTTGTTGGCTATCAAGCCAAAGATTGGGCCCGAAAGCAAGGTGATGCCGTAGTTTCTTATATTGGCAATAATGGTGGTTACCACCAGCGAGGCACCCAGCACTCCCGTGAGGTAGGGCGTTGTATAGGTAACGCCGGTATAGAAGAAGTAAACAAAGAAGAGTGAGATGGCTGCCAGCCACACCACGGGATTACGAAAAGCGATGGTGAACTCTGAGAGGTCGAAGCGTGAGGAGGTCTTGATCTCGCCCTTAAACTTGGGAATAAAGAGCCAGGACAAAACACCCAAGGTAAAGAGCACTACGCCCAAAAAGCCCAGATAAATGGTTACTCCAAGGTTAAGGTTTTCTCCAACAGCAGCTACGATGCCGGTTGAGATAAAGCCAATGGCAAGGCCGGCAACACCATAGATACCATACGAAAGTCCTATGCGCTTTGGATACTCGTCTTCTTTTGAAACGAGACGCACCAGCTTGTAGCGCACGCCCCACCAGATAAGAATGGTGGTAATGCCCATAAGAATAAAGATAGCAAAGAGCACCTCAATGCTCGGTAGAGCAGCGTATACAAAGGTAAGAATAGCCGTGGTGATAAAACCAGCTGTCGACAGAGTGCGCATACGTATCTTGTCTGCCAAAATTCCAGAGGGTAGATAACAAATCAGCGCTGCCAAGGCATAGGCACCAAACACCGCACCCAGCTCGGTGTTGGTAACATTGAGAGCCAGGAGCAAGGGATCGTAGAATACAGCTTTGAGATAGGCGGGTGCGTAGATAATCGAAGAACCAATGCTCGCAAGAATCAGAAGAAACCACCTACGCCCAGTTCCTAAATCATCATAGCTTTTTTCTACCTGAGATGTTGAATTCATTATTTCTCCTCACTTGTTGAAATCACGACCGATGCGGCGCACCAATCTGTAGCTATTTGACTTTTCCTATAGTGAAGATGCAAAGAAACCCTTACATCGCTAATAAAGCGTGAATACCCAAATCATTACTAATTAGTGATTCACTAAATACGGATTGGAGACTTGAAAAGAGCAATACGAAGGGATAAAAAGAAGCAATCACACGTCAAAATGGGAATGTCAAAACCACGTGCCCTCGGGGCTACAGGCTGGGGCTACAGATGTCCTCGCTGTAGATTTACGTAGTTAAGCAACTCACTCTTTTTGTTGATGTTCATTTTTTCGTAGATGTGACGAATGTGAGTATTGACAGTATAGGGAGATATATAGAGCTTTTCTGCAATGGCGTTGGAGGTATACCCCTGAGCCATGAGGTGGAGGATTTCGCCTTCGCGCGCAGAGAGGGAGAACTCTTGAGCCACATCGATGCAAATGGTCACCAGCGTAGACTCGGAGGGTGGAGCAGAGGTAAGTGCAGCAATACTGTACTCCTGCCGCACGAGAGCAACCAGTAACGCCAGTAAAAGAAGTACGAACGCAAGAGACGTAGGCACGGTAAGGAGCAAGGCAAGCTCAAGGTGATGCTCGTAGAGTACAGCCAACATATTGCCAAGAACAAAACCAAGCCTTACGCTTCCTGCACTCATACCAAAGGCCAGAGCTGGCGCTATAAAGCCCTTATTAGTGAGCAGGCCAAAATATGCGGTCAACAAGAGTTCAAGAATTGATGCCACACCTACTGCGATAAGAAAGGCGGCGTAGTCATAGCGTTGATCAGCCAAAAACAGGGCAAAGGCCACAATGAGCAAGGCCACGAGTGCAGGAAACAGCCGGTAGATTGCCGACCTATTACACATGAATACTGCAGAAAGCGCGAGCACCAGCATCGCCAGCGCACCAGCTACCACGCCCCAGGTAAAGCTTTTTTCCTTAAAGGGCAAAAGCTCCCAGGGGATAATTGCGAGTAAATAGTAGCAGGCAATGCTGATGCCCAGTGTCATGATGCATACCTTGATGACGGTACGCAAAACATCATATTGTTTTTTAGCGGGCAACAAGAGAGGAAATGACGGCTTAGAAACTTTTTTCCTGGGAAGAAGCAAAGTTACTCCAATGATGAGCGGGAGGATGGATACAAAAATCGGATTAAGAGGGGAGGGCAAATACGTGACCAGAAGAAGGGAGGCAAGAAGGGTAAGTCCAAAGAAGAGGGCAACTCTGCTGATATCAAAGCTTTCGTGATGCTTGATATGGTATTCGCCGCAGTAGATCCATAGAACACCAAAGCACACACCAAGGACTAACGAGACAGAGCCAGCAGTGAACATATTGTCAAAGGCAGACGAAAACAGAGCGAGATAGAGTGTGCCTGAAGACAAGACAAGGGGGCAGACGATTCCTATTGCTCGATGACTGGTAAGGTAACGCTTGTTCCTGAGCGCCAGTGGGGCAAGCAGCATGGTCAAAGAAGAGCTGCCAAGATTGATGAGCCAGGCAAAGGTTATAGCGTCATCCAGAAGTGGAGTGTGTACAAAAATCTCTGGTGCAAACCAAAAACAGTAGTGCCATACCAGCATTAAGATGAGACCAAAGAATCTAAACATCAAAGCTCCCCAGTTACATAAACTTGTTAGTGCTGATTGCATCGTGCTTTACAGGTAAACTCTGAGCATAGTCCTCGCACCTTGCTACGTTGCTGCGCTGACTTCTTTCATTGTAGCAGCAGTATAGATGCCCACAGATAGAAAATATCACTAAAAACTAACTATTCATTTTTGGTAGTGAAATTAGCAACGATTTGATGATGCTTTTTGTTTTAATACATCCCATTGTAGACACAGCAATGTACCAAGCTTATTTGGCTGCCTATGGCGTCAGTGCTACTGCGCTGGTGGGTGCTGTAATCTCAGCAGCTGGACTGGTGGTATCAACTATATGTGCACTCGGAGCAAAACCGATATCTGTATTCGGAGCAAAACCGTGTTTGGTAGAAACCAGCTCCCTGGAGTTTTTGGACAAATAAAGTGCAAGGCGCACTAATGGAAGAAAGGAAAGCCCATGCTATTGCACGACAATGACGCCCACGCATCCGCTCTCCCCCTGCCCGAACTCATGGGAACAAGGGAGGCTTTCAAGGCTCGGGTTAAGCCTCTGGTTTCAGATCAAGTGTTTGCGGACACCTGTAAGGCGCTGGAAGACGAAGAGCTCGAAGAGCTGCATAAGTTGTTGGTGGACTGGAAGCAGAGCAAGATAAAAAATGAATCCTGGCTCAAGCAGGTTTGGGACGATAATTATCTTTGCTATAGAGGCAGCCTGCCACTGGGTCTTAACTTTTCTTATGAGCTCTACGAAAAGTATGAGTTGGCAACCCTCATTCACGGCATTGCCGCAGTAATCCAAAAGCTCAGATTAGAAACCCTGGCTCCTGAGCCAATCAAAGATGGATACTTTAGCATGGATCCCTACAGCCGCCTCTTTTATACGAGGATTCCCAGCCTGATAAGGGATATGCTGATACCGTGTGATCTTACCCAGTCAAAGATTGCCGTTGTCTACAAGGGAAGCTGGTCAATTCTGAGCCTCACCGATGCTGCTGGCAAGTTGGCCTCGCCAGAAGCCATAAAAAACGCCCTGCTGAGTATTCAGTCTGGAGAGTTGCAGTCCACAGAACTGGGAGCCATCACGGTTGCAGATCGAGACACTGCCTTCCAGCTGCGTACAGCATTGCAAGAAAAGTCCCTCAATCGTTTTTCTTTGGAAAGCTTAGAAAGGTCGCTCTTTACCGTGTGCTTGGATAATACGAGAGCATATAAGGATTTGCTGTTGGGGGATGCCAGGAATCGTTGGTTTGATAAGTCGCTTCAAATAATCAGCAATGAGAGCTTTATAGGGGCAAGCTTTGAGCACGCAAGTTGCGACGGCAGAGTGTGGTCTTATTTTCTTGCCCAAGTTGATGCCTACCTGTCCAGTGCTGACTTGGGTAGTGACACCCCAGAGCTTGCAACTGAGCTTTTGAGGTGGAGCATCAATCCTGAGCTCAGGGCACTATTGCAAAAAGAATGTGAAATCTATCAAGGATGTGCGCATGACATCAGCCTTTCTTCAAGGAGCATTTCTGTTCTTACCAAAAATGATATCAAGGGCATGGCATGTAGCCCCGATGCCTTTGCCCAGTTTACGTTTCTAGCTGCTTATCGCTCCTTTACCGGACGTGTTGTCTCTGCCTATGGAGCCATATCAACGGGCTGCTTTTTTGAAGGAAGAACCGAGAGCTACCGTTCTGCCTCGGCAGACATGGTGGCCGCTCTTGATAGTTTTGAAAGCAGGAGTCCAAACTTTCCAGAAAAGCTGATTCAAGCGTCAGCCACGCATAGTAAAAACATCAAGGATGCCCTGAGCCTGGGTGGGCCAGAGCGGCACCTCACAGGGCTCATGACCATGGCTGCGCTGCAGGACAGCGCACTGCCCGGGCTGTTTGAAGACACAGGATACCTTACGCTTAAGCACGACATAATCTCAACCAGCAGCACTACCAACGCGCTCATCAAGCACTTTGCCTTTTGCCCGGTGGTAGCTGATGGCTTGGGAATCGGCTATGGCCTGACTCATGAAGCCTTTGAGTTAGTCGTAAGCGCTACCAAGGGCTCTTGCATAGACCCCGTACTCTTCATTGATGCTGTCGAAAACATATGCTCAACCGTCAAGAACTGGAACCGGTGACATGCGGGTATAGCCAGACGGGGCTGTGACAGGAGGGCGTGAGACAGAGGGGGACGGGGTTGGACAAAAGGGGACGCTGCCTTTTGTCTCCTCCCAGGCAGCGTACCCTTTTGTCCAGCCTTTTCGTAACACTGCTGCCCCTCGCAGGCCAGGCCAGCGAGGGGCAGTGCACAAGCTAAAGCGCCTTGATTATGTCTTCAACCCTGTCTTTGCAATCGCCAAAGAGCATGGCGGAGTTCTCCTTAAAGAAGAGCGGGTTTTGAACGCCGGCGTAGCCGGTTGCCATGGAGCGCTTAAAGATGATGACTTCTCCAGCCTTCCACACTTCTACGACCGGCATGCCGGCAATGGGGGAGTGGGGGTCGTCAAGGGCATCAGGGTTAACCGTATCGTTGGCGCCAATGACGAGTACAACATCGGTGTGAGGCATGTCGTCGTTGATTTCGTCCATCTCGAGCACGATGTCATAGGGCACCTTGGCCTCGGCAAGAAGCACGTTCATATGACCAGGCAGGCGGCCGGCTACGGGGTGGATGGCAAAACGTACGTTAATGCCACGCGCTCTCAGTTTTGAGGTGAGGCCTGCCACTGCGCTTTGTGCCTGGGCTACCGCCATGCCATAGCCCGGAGTGATGATGACACTTGAGGCGTTCTTGAGCAGTTCTGCAGCCTCGGCCGCCTGTACCTCGCGGTGCTCACCATAGTCTTTAGCTTCGCCAACGATGTCTCCGTCTGAGCCAAAGCCTCCGGCTATAACCGAGATGAAGTTTCTGTTCATGGCCTTGCACATGATGTAGGAGAGGTAGGCACCGGATGAGCCCACCAGCGCACCGGTGATGATGAGCAGGTCATTATTGAGCGTAAAGCCCACGGCCGCCGCTGCCCATCCTGAGTAGGAGTTGAGCATGGAAACCACCACGGGCATGTCGCCGCCGCCAATGGCTCCCACGAGGTGGATTCCCAAGAGCAGCGACAAAATGGTAGCCGCCGAAATCATGATGAGACCGGGCGTACCTTCGGGCATGAGGATAAAGAGCACCGTGAGGACGATAAAGACAAGCAGGACACCCAGGTTAAGGGCGTTGTGCGCCGGCAGCATCATTGGAGCACTTTTGATGCGCGCAGAAAGCTTGAGGAAGGCAACGATGGAGCCGGTAAAGGTGACGCCTCCAATAAAGATACCAACGAAGAGCTCTCCGGAGTGCAGCGGATCAAAATGTCCCGAGTCTGCAGCGGATAAATAGGCTACCCAGCCCACAAAGACTGCGGCAATACCTACAAAGGAGTGGAAGAGCGCGATAAGCTCGGGCATACCCGTCATCTCTACGCGCATGGCGCGCATTACACCAATGATGGCTCCAATGCCCATGGCCACCACAATGACGATAATCGCCCAGCTGGCTGCCGCAGGTTCAACCAGATGTAAAGACACCTCTCCTGCCGCATTTTGAGTGGAGTCTGAGATTCCCAAAACCGTACCGAGGATGATGAAGACGAGGGCAATGGCCATGCCCAGCATACCAAGGATGTTTCCGCGCCTGGAGGACTCATGCTTGGAGAGTCCGGCCAGCGCCAATATGAATAAGAAGCCAGCGATGATATACGAGCCATGTACCAAAGAAAGGGGAAGCTCCAAGCCCGTTGTCTCCGCAAGGGGAAGGATGGGGATGGCTGCTGCTGCAATCAGGTTATGAGTCAACATGGCGCTCACCCCTTCCTAAACATCTTGAGCATGCGTTGAGTAACGGTAAAGCCACCAAAGACGTTAATCGAGGCAAGTAAGATGCCGAGGATGGAGAGTATGAGCATGGCCAGATTGGCACCAGCTAATACAGGAGCATCCTGATTAATGAGCACCAGACCCAGGAGGCATCCCACCAAGATAATGCCTGAGATGGCATTGGTGACACTCATGAGCGGCGTATGCAAGGCGTGCGAGACGTTGCCAATAACGTAAAAGCCAATGACCACCGAGAGCATGAGCACCATGAAGTGCCCAATAAGCCCTGAGGGCGAGATGGTAAAGAGTGCAAGCAAGGCCAAGGCACAGGTAGCCAAGACAGCGTAGGTGATGCGCCTGTCCATGGGTTTTTTATCAGGTGTGGGCGCGGGAGCCGGGGGTGTTATCTCAGGCTGTTTGGGGGCAGCAGAAACTGCTACTTCTGGTGGAGGCCACATGATGGCTCCATCTTGGGCCACCAGCATGCCGCGTTGTACCACGTCTTCCAGATTGAGTATGAGCTCGCCGTCTTTTTGGGGAGTAAGCAGCTTCATGAGGTTGACGATGTTTTGACTAAAGAGCTGCGATGCCTGCGTGGGCAGTCTGCCAGGCAAATCGGTGTAGCCGATGATTTTGACACCGTTTGCTGTGGTAACTATCTCATCGGGACGAGAGCCTTCAACATTGCCTCCTGCTCCTGCGGCCATGTCTACGATAACGCTGCCAGGTTTCATGGAGGCAACCATCTCGGAAGTCAAAAGGCGAGGAGCTGGGCGTCCGGGAATGAGGGCAGTGGTCACGATAATGTCCACCTCGCGCGCTTGCTCGGCATACATGCGAGCCGCAGCAGCAGCATAGTTGGCCGTAGCCTCTTTGGCGTAGCCATCGGTGGACTGTTGGCTTTCTGCCTCTACTACTACAAACTCTGCGCCCATCGACTCTACTTCTTCTGCTACTTCTGCACGTATATCGGTGGCACGTACGATGGCACCCAGGGAGTTAGCCGTACCAATGGCAGCAAGACCAGCAACACCAGCGCCTGAGACAAAGACCTTGGCAGGGGGTACCTTGCCAGCAGCGGTAACCTGCCCGGTAAAAAAGGAGCCAAATACGTTAGCTGCCTCAATAACGGCACGGTAGCCGCCGATGTTTGCCATGGATGAGATGACATCAAGAGACTGCGCACGCGATATACGTGGAACAGAGTCCATGGCAAGCACCTTGAGCTGCGCAGCCGCCAGTCTCTCCAAAAGCTCAGGGTTTCGCGGAGCGCCTATCAGGGCAATAAGGTAGGCTCCCGCCTTCATAGCGCCTATCTCGCGCTCTGTTGGTTCGTTAATCTTTGCAATAATGTCCGAAGCCCAGACCTCCCCAGAGCTCGCAATGCGCGCTCCAGCCTCAGTGTATTCCTCATCGAGAAACGCAGCCTTAGTACCTGCTCCAGCCTCAACCACGACCTCATAGCCTAGCTTTATCAGCTGTGCTACCGACTTGGGTGTACCGGCAACGCGTGTCTCTCGAGCCTCGGATTCCATCGGAATCCCTATAATCATTAATACCACATCCTTTCACCTTAAGAACGCAAAGTTCACTTATTACATTATAGTCGGGAGAGCCATGTACAAAGACGAAATAAATCAAGACAGCCAATGGAGTCAGCAAGACTCAAAAACCAGTGAGCTCTTTGCTCAGCTGGTGGCAGTGGTAGCCATGCTCAGAAGCGAGAACGGCTGCCCTTGGGATAGAGAGCAGACCCACGAAAGTATCACCAAGAATATGATTGAGGAGGCATACGAGGCGGTTGAGGCCATTGAGATGAAAAGCCCTGGCCTGCTTAAGGAAGAGCTGGGTGATGTGCTTTTGCAGGTGGTGCTGCACGCTCAGATTGCCCTTGAGGCCAAAGAATTTACGCTTGATGAGGTTATTGAGGGCATCTGCAAGAAGCTCATCAGTCGCCACCCGCATGTCTTTGGCAATGACGCATCCTTTGCCGCTGCGGGCTTTACTCCAGAAGAGATCATTCTGATCGAAGAAGCCACCAGCGCAGAGTCCACCCTCAAGGTATGGGATAAAATGAAGTCCATCGAAAAGCAGCGCAGGGCAGATGCTCTGGGTATTCCTGTGCAAAGCGAGTCGTTGCTGGCGAGTGTTCCCAAGAGCGAGCCGGCGCTCATGCAGGCACAGGACATCTCCTGCAAGGCCGTTGCTGTTGGCTTTGAGTGGGAGGATCTTACAGGGCTTACCGATAAACTCGCCGAGGAGTTTGAGGAATTTGCCCAGGCAGAGGCCGGAAGCCTTGAGGCCGAAGAAGAGTTTGGCGACATACTCTTTACGCTGGTTAACATTGCTCGCTGGAGCAATATCGATGCCGAAGCAGCACTGCGCCGCTCCTGCGACAAGTTTCGCCACCGCTGGGCGGCCATGGAAGGCCGAGCTGAGCAGGAAGGCTTTGATTTAAGAGAGCTCGACTACCAAGGCTGGGATGATTTGTGGAATGAGGTTAAGTAACAGGTTCCAGTGCTCGCATGAGCGCACTGAGCTTTTCTGGGTCTTTGTGGCCAGGGTGGTGCTCAACGCCAGTCATGAGGTCAATCATCTCGGCCTCAGTTTCTTGGATGAGCTCCACAGCGTTTTGAGGGGTGATTCCTCCGGCCAGGATTACCGGACAGCTCACTGCTTGCTTGAGCAGCCTAAAAGCTGACACATCAACACTTCCTCCACGGGTGGCGTTTTCTGGCGTCCGGGGATCAAAGAGCAGGGCAAACACACCAATATCGCAAAAATCCAAAGCGGTTTGCTCAAGCTCTGCAGTGTTGGGAAACAAGGTCTTGATGACCTTGATGCCCTTTGCACCAAGGTCATCAACAAGAGCTTTGGTATCGCTCGGAGACTGGCTATCATGCAGCTGAATGTAGCTTGGCTGAGCCTGCTTGCCCAGCGCATTAACAAGCTCCAGCACCCTTGCTGGCTTTCCGCCGGTTACCATGCAGGTTTTGGCTTTACCCCCAAAAGCAGAAATGAGCTCCTTTGCTTTTGTATGGTTGAGATTCCAGGGCACGGGTCTGGGGTACTCAACCACAAAGCCCAGCACATCAACACCAGCGCGTAAGCACAAATGGGCATCATCAAGGTTCATCAGCCCGCATATTTTGACTATTGGCCGCATGAACTGCCACCTCTCTCTATTACAAGACCATCAAAGAGGGTCTGCATGTTTGGCGCACGCCAGAGCGCCGTTCCTACGAGCACCGCATGAGCACCGGCCAATGCAGCTATTCTTGCATCAGCCGGTGTATGAATGCCGCTCTCGCTTATGACAACAGCCCCCTTGGGCGCATGAGGGGCAAGCTCAGCAGTTCTTGTGGGCCCGCCCTCATCCTTTTCTAAGCTCGCAATGTTTTTGTTATTGATTCCTATAAGGCGCGCTCCCAGATCTTTGGCAAGCTTCATCTCATCAAGTGCGCAAACCTCTACGAGTGGCTCCAACCCAAGCTCAAGCGCTAAGGCATAGAGAGTTTGCAAACGGTGCTCATCCAGCATCGCACAGATGAGCAACACCGCCTGTGCGCCCAGAGATTTCGTCTCCTCAAGCTGCTCGCTCGTTGTAATGAAATCCTTACGCAATACGGGCACCGGCACCGCATGCACAATGTCTGCAAGCAAACTTGTGCTGCCGCCAAAGTGCACGCCTTCTGTTACCACCGACAAAATGGGAGCGCCGTACGAAACCAGCTGCCTTGCCACCTCTACAGGATTGCGTCCACTCAAAAGATTGCCCTCTTTGGGCGAGATGCACTTGATATCAGGTATAACCGCAATAAGACCCTCAGCGTTTTTAGCTGCTATTGCTGCTAAAAGCGCACTTCGTCTCTGAGGAGCGCCACGCTTCTGCGCTGCCACAGTCATGCCGTATCCCCAAATGAGTTAGACATTTCTATGAGTTCGGCAAGCTTTCTTGATGCCTCGCCGCTGTCGATGAGCTCATTTGCCAAGCCAATGCCAGCTTCTATGGTTTTGGCTTTGCTGCCTACCACCAAGGCAGCAGCAGAGTTCAAGACAATGACATTGCGCCTTGGGCCGCTTATGTCTCCTAAAAAGACACCATTGATTGTTTGGGCATTGACATCGGGAGAGCCGGTTTTAATGTCTTCAAGCGAGCAACGCTCCAGGCCAAAGTCCTCTGGGGCAATATCAAAGGTGTTCACCTCTCCGTCTTTTAGGTGATTGATGCGCGTTGGCCCCAGTAAAGATATCTCATCCAAGCCATCTAATCCGTGAACAAACATGGCATTGGTGTAGCCTAACTCCTTTGCCACATAGGTAACAACATCGAGCAGTTCCAGCTTGTACACGCCCAGCAAATGCCTGGAAGCAAAGGCAGGATTAATCAAAGGCCCAATGATGGAATAGAAGATGGTTTTAATGCCCAGGTCTTGCTCGGGCGGAAGTACCTTGAGCATAACCGGGTGAAAGAGCGGTGCATACAAAAACGAAATGCCTATCTCCTCGATCATTTTTTCTGCCTCATGGGGCTTGATGTTGATGTTGACCCCCAGAGCTTCGAGGACATCGGCGCTGCCCGAGAGGCTTGCTATAGAGCGGGAACCGTGCTTGGCTATGGGAATGCCTGCGGAAGCAGCCACAAGGGCTGTTGCTGTTGAGATATTGAAGGTTGAAAGACCTCCTCCGGTTCCGCAGGTGTCCATGGTTTCTTCTGTCGTGCGTGGCTTGAGGGGAACGCAGTTGTTGCGCATAGCACGAGCGATATAGGCAGTCTCTTGTAGCGAGGCACCTTTCATCAGCAAGGCCACTTGAAAGCCGGCAATCTGTACATCGCTCACCGCTCCTTCGTTGATGCTGCTTATGAGGGCAAAAATCTCTTCTTCGCTCAGCTCTTCGTGCTTCGTGATTTTTTCTAAAACTTCTTTGTACATGGTGTTTACTCCTTAAGTATATTGATGATAATTAGTTACTGATTGCTTGTTTGATGCTTCGTGCATAGCGGGCAATGGCCTGGGTGCCCAGAGAGCCGCACTCTTCATTCATGTTGACCAGAGCGCTGCCAATGATGACGCCGTCGGCAAAGCCTGCCACCGTGCGAGCTTGCTCCGGCGTAGTAATGCCAAATCCTACCGCACAGGGGATACTACTTGTTGCCCTTACCTGGGCAATCATACGCTTGGCACTGTCGTCGAGGTCTTGGCGCATGCCAGTAACGCCAAGTGAGGAGACGCAGTACAAAAAGCCGCTTGAGCAATTGGCAATCCTTGCTATCCTCTCGTTGGAAGTGGGGGCAATGAGCGATATGAGTTCGATGCCCTCGGCTCTGCAAGGCGCGAGCAGTTCATCGCGTTCTTCAAACGGTAAGTCCGGAACAATAAGACCCTTGATGCCGTTAGCAGCACAGCGCTTTGCAAAGCGGCTGGCACCATAGGCAAAGATGGGGTTGTAGTAGCTCATGAAGAGTAGTGGTGCGCTGATGTGCTTGTGGACGCGACCCACCATATCCAAGAGCTTGTCGGTTGTGCAGCCTGCTTCCAAGGCGCGCAGGTAGGCTGCCTCTATGACTGGACCTTCGGCTATAGGATCAGAAAAGGGAATACCAATCTCTATGAGATCTGCCCCTGCCTCGTCAAGGGCATAGAGCAATTCCTCGGTTGCATCCAGGTTTGGATCTCCGCCTACAATGTAGGGTATGAAGGCCGTTGCCCGAGCAAATGCCTCGCCTAGCCCTTGGGGAGCCTGCGACTTAATAGGAGTTTTAGTCACTCACAACCACCCCCTTGTAGCGTGCAACTGCCGCCACGTCCTTGTCGCCACGCCCCGATAAGGTAACCACCAGTGCTTTGTCTGCTCCAAGGAGGGGTGCGTACTTCATGGCATAAGCCAGGGCGTGAGCACTCTCGATGGCAGGGATGATTCCTTCGACTCGAGACAAGAACTCAAAGGCCTCAACCGCCTCATCATCTGTTATGGATACATAGCGCACGCGGCCGCTCTCATGAAGAAAGGCGTGCTCTGGCCCTATGCCTGGATAGTCAAGGCCGGCCGAAATTGAATGCACTGGTGCAATTTGCCCAAACTCATCTTGGCAGAAATACGATTTCATACCATGAAAAACGCCCAAGGAGCCTTTGGCAATCGTTGCAGCGTGCAGCGAGCTGTCTAAACCCTTTCCTGCGGCTTCGCAACCAACGAGCTCCACCTCGTTTGAGTCTAAAAACTCGTAAAAAGAACCTATTGCATTACTGCCGCCGCCCACACAGGCAATTACTGCACTGGGTAGGCTTTGGTCTGCTGCAAGAAACTGCTCTTTGATTTCGCGCCCAATTACTGCCTGAAAATTGCGCACCATGGTAGGAAAGGGATGCGGCCCCATGGCTGAGCCAAGGCAGTAATGGGTGTCGTGCATACGGCCGGCCCACTCGCGCATGGTGGCATTGACAGCATCCTTGAGTGTTTTGGTGCCAGAGCCTACGCTTGTGACCTTTGCGCCAAGAAGCTCCATGCGGTAGACGTTGAGACGCTGGCGTACAATGTCTTCTTCTCCCATGAACACTTCGCAGTCAAGGCCCATGAGTGCGGCCGCTGTTGCCGTTGCAACTCCGTGTTGGCCTGCCCCGGTTTCTGCAATCAGGCGGGTCTTCTCCATCTTTTTAGCCAAAAGCGCCTGGCCCAGGACATTATTGATTTTATGAGATCCCGTGTGGTTCAAATCCTCTCGCTTAAGATAGATCTTGGCGCCACCGAGCAGAGCGCTCATCCTTTGAGCAAAATACAAGAGGGACGGTCGACCTGCATAGTGCTTGAGCAAGCTTTCCAGCTCCTTCGAAAAGGCGGGATCGTCCTGCCATCGTTCATACGCCTCCTGGAGCTCCAGAAGCGTGCTCATCAGCGTTTCTGGCACATAGGCGCCTCCAAAGAGGCCAAATCTTCCTTTGTTCACTTTTTCCTCCTTTACATCAACCGTTACATCAACCGTCATAGCTATTGAGCCGCAGCGAGCCCAAAACGCAAAAATCCCTGACAAAGCCATAAGCTCTGTCAGGGACGAATAGTATATCCGCGGTGCCACCCTGGTTCACGACAAGGTCGTGCTCTTAGCAAAGTACTAACATACTTCCGGCAACTCACGTATGCCCACACGTCATGAAGTACTCAGCTGCTGCGCTTTTGTTCATGCCCTCAACGGCCCATTTGACATACCGCATTTCCTGCCCAGCTCTCAGCTATCTGGACTCTCTGTATGGTGCGTACATGCCGTTACTTCCGTCTCAACGGTTTAACAACATGCAAATGATGAAGCATGTAGATCCAATTGTCAAGCGCACATTTCAAGCATGTTGCCGCGCAAATGAGGGTTACAGTTCAGTCTACACATCGTCATTGTGGGCTTGACCCGGAATCAATAATTCATGTTGGTAAGATTGCGGCTCGGAGGCCACAATGACGGACAGAGTGTGAGCAGTGATCAGTGAAGGTATCTGTTCAAGCCATTCTGCAATTACTAACCAGATTTTGTGCCAAAATTTCGATTGTGCACGATTTACTGAGCCCTTGTGCTAGAAAATGGCCATATCCAGGGTATTTAAGGGAATATTTCTCTAGCAGTCATGCACAACCGCATTTTCTGCTCAATTACAGAAGCTATTTTGCAGCGTGAATAGTGACCAATGAAGGTGTTTCTGTGAGTGATTCTGTGAGTGATTTTACTACCGCCGGCTTTTCAACGATAATGAGAAGCCAGAATAATCCAAAGTGAGGTCAAATGAAACAAGAAGACATTCGCAACGTTGCTATTATCGCTCATGTTGATCATGGTAAGACCACCATGGTTGACAGGCTTTTGTATACTGCAGGGGTATTTAGAGAAAACCAGCAGGTTGCCGAGCGCGTGCTTGACTCCAACGACTTAGAGCGCGAGCGAGGCATCACCATTCTTTCTAAGAATATCTCTATAAGCTACAAGGATACCAAGATCAATGTCATTGATACCCCCGGTCATGCCGATTTTGGTGGTGAGGTAGAGCGGGTGCTCAATATGGCAGACGGTGCCCTGCTCATTGTTGATGCCTTTGAGGGGCCCATGCCGCAAACACGCTTTGTGCTGCGCAAGGCAATTGAGCTGGGGCTTTGCATCATCGTGGTGGTCAACAAGATTGACCGTCCGGGCTCTGAGCCCGAGAGAGTGGTTGACGAGGTGTTTGACCTCATGGTTGAGCTTGACGCTACTGACGAGCAGCTGGACTTTTCGGTAGTGTACGCCAGTGCCTTAGGCGGCTTTGCCCGCTACGAGCTCTCCGACACCAACAATACCATGGTGCCATTAATTGAAACCATTCTTGATAAAGTACCGCCGCCCAGTTGCGATGCCGACGGACCGGTTGCCCTCCAGATTTGCACGGTAGATCACTCGAGCTTCGTAGGGCGCATTGGCGTGGGTCGTCTCTTTTCAGGCACCTTGCACAAGAGCGAGCCGGTACTGGTCATCAAGAATGATGGCACGCGCTATAACACTACTATTAAGCAACTCTTCACCTTTGAGGAACTGGGAAAAAGCGAGAAAAAAGAAGTAGGAGCCGGCGACATCGTTGCCGTAGTGGGGGTAGATGATGCCGACATTGGCGATATGATAACCAGTAGGGAGCAGCCTATCAGGCTTGACCCCATTAAAGTGGAGGAGCCCACCATTGCAGTGGTATTTGAGGCCTCAACCAGCCCTCTGATTGGCCGAGAAGGAGACATTGTTGGCGCGCGCCAGCTCAAAGAACGCCTGTTTAAAGAGGCCGAAAGCAATATCTCCATGCATATATCCGAGCTGGAGGATAAAAGTGGAGTTTCGGTAACGGGCAGGGGAGTGCTGCACCTCTCGGTACTCATGGAGACTATGCGTCGTGAGGGTTATGAGTTCCAAGTGGGTCGCCCGCGTGTTTTGATAAAGACCGACGAGCAGGGTAACAAGCTTGAGCCTATCGAAGAGGCAACGGTAACCGTGCCTGCGGAGTACGCAGGAAAGACCATAGAGGTATTTGGCAGCGCAGGCGGCGAGATGACGGACATGTTTCAACGTGGCACTGAAAACCACCTTGTGTTTAGGATTCCCACGCAGGGCATGATGGGGCTTCGCACTCGCCTTTTGAATGCAACGCGTGGCGAGGCGGTACTCTTTCACCACTTTTGTGAGTATGGGCGCTTGAAGGGAGTAAGACAGGGACGCAAAAATGGCTCGATGATCTCTATGTCAACTGAGGCCAGCGTGGCCTATGCTCTCGATGCCCTGCAAGAGCGTGGTCGTCTGTTTATAGGGCCAGGCGAGGATTGCTATGAGGGGATGATAGTGGGTGAGTCTGCCAAAGAAGGCGACATGGTGGTTAACATTGCCAAGTCCAAGCATCTCACCAACATACGTGCAGCTGGTGCAGATAAGTCAATTCAACTCACGCCGCCGATAAGCTTTACCCTGGAAGAAGCGCTCGAGTACATCGAAGACGACGAGCTGGTAGAGATTACTCCCCAGAGCATCCGTCTGCGCAAGCGTATCCTTTCTGCCACCGAACGCAAAAAAGCCGGGAGAAGCTAGCCCCTGTCGTTGTGCGTTCGGCGAAGCCAAAACCCCCTGATGTCCGCGTTTGGCGGAGCCAAAAGTTGCAGAACATCAGGTCTACCCGTCTGGATCGTGGAGCTGCCACCCCAAGTGGTCGCATGAGCCCAGTTAGGCAAGACCCTGCATGGTGCCCCTGCAGAGTTCAGTTCTGCTATTCCGGAGCACGATGATGAGTTGACACAGGGAGCTAGTTTGTTACAAAATAGAGAAGCTTTGAGAGAATTAGAGAAAAATAGAGAAACGCGGCTAAAGGAGAAACAAGATGTCAAGCCCTATCTCATTTATACCGGGACTTGGTGTCAAGCCAAAGCAAATCATTGGCCTTGGCTTTTATCGGAAGTGCAAAAGTAGCTAGTTCCGGAAAAGCTTCATCTATGGCATTATATCCTCGTTCCATCTGGAAATACGAACCTTGCCTCATATTCAGCGCCTATGATTTCGGCGATTTTGTCCATTTCTTCATCCCTGAAAGTTCGCTTAAGCAGCTTTTGGTTGAAGTTTGACACGGTAGTGTCAAGCTCTTCTGCTACTTGGCGCTGTGTTAAGCCAGCATAGGCCATAGCACGTTACTAGTCAGACTGTAGTCCGTCATTGCGGCCTCCGAGCCGCAATCTAACCAAAATGCGTCTCAGATTGCGGGTCAAGCCCGCAATGACTAATTGGGTCTGATCAGTAACCCTTTACGCTCTTCTCTCTTCTCTTGGTTAGCCATCTCTTTACTCCTTCAGCGCGGCGGTGTATAATGCGCTTAGGGGCTGGCAGAGATTGCGCATACAATCCCTACCAGCGTTCGATTCTTACGAATCTGAGAATGGAGGCGGCTGATTGTCCAGCCGCTTTCTCTTTTTACTCTCTTTCACATAAATGATCCAGTCGAGTGCGAAGCTTGCTGTAGCTATCAGCAAGGTAAGCAGAGAGACTAACCTATCAAGTCCATAAGTATCACCCAGAAATGGCTATGACCCAGAGGCGCTCTATAAGCAATATTCTGAGATCGAAATAGAAATAGATGAGCTTACCCCATGCCTCAGGAGACTTTCAGATAATAAGATACTAAACACGCAAGTTAAGGTGTGTGACCCAAAGAAAGATAATACTGAGAAGTGGCTGTTTGATTGGGGGAAAGAGGTAAGACAAGGCTATGATGTTCGAGCACTAAGAGTTGAGGGGGAGCCAGATATCAAAGGGCTCATGTCTTACACGGACAACTCTAAGAATCTGTCCGTGTGGCTAAACCTAGCAGAAGCATCGCCAGAGAACAACAAGAAGAACCCAAGCAATAATGGCGTAAAAGAGTATAGTGGAATAGGAGGCCACCTGACCGCCATTGGGGTTAAAGAAAGCTACGAAGAACTAGGGTATAATGGAGTGGTAGAATTTGAAGCAAAGACTGAGCTGATTGAGTACTACAAGTAGGAGCTTAATGCTGTTCAGATTGGTAGAACTCAAATAATGTGCATTCCAGAGGAGTCGGCGAGGAAGTTGCATGAGAGATACTTTGGATCTAGATAATTACTCTGTGTTGGATGATATGGTGGTTGTCCCTCGCTCTATTGACGAGCTACCAACTATCAACATTCCTGTTATGACTGAGAATTGCAAAAACAAGGGTATTGAACCGCCCAATTTAACGGACGAGGAAATATCTATGCTCTCAAGAAGAGCATAAGACACCGCCCTACGGGACGGTTTTCAATTACGGAGACAACAAGCCGTCCTGAGGGCGGCATTTTTGTTGCCCGAACTCGCCGGGCTTAACTGCGAGGCTGTAAGACGACTGCATAGCAGGAAAGGGGCATGATATGTCCGAGAAAGTTACTCCCCGCGCGGAGGAAACGGCAACTCAGGCCATAACTGAGGAAATGGGCAAGAAGGAATTTGCGCCTATCACTACGCAAGAATAGGGATCACCCCCGCGTATGCGGGGAACACAAAACACCACGGGCAAGAAAGTGTTGTACCAAGGGATCGCCCCCGCGTATGCGGGGAACACCAAGTGAGTAAGCTTCTGGGGCTCTCCTTGGCTTTGTGGTACCGTCAATCTTGACGCGCTCCATGAGGTTTTCAGAAGTCATGCCCCAGCGGTAAGCAGTTCTCAGCGATGCGGACAAGGTACGCTTAGCTCTTGCCCTCACTGAGGGCGTCGAAAGCTCTCTAACGGCTTCTTCAATCATTATGGGGGTAAGGTCGCAAAGGGGAACTGGCGCAAGGGAGGCAAGGGATGGCATGGCCTGGGTATAGTATCTAAGTGTGTTATCTTCTACCTTGAGTGAAGGAATCCACTTCTCACTCAGGTAGCTACCAAATGTCATCTTGGATACGCGGGCAAAGCGTGTGGATGCTGTGGCCTCAAAGTCTACAGCATCTTGCTTGGAGCCTTTGACGATGCGGTCAATGTAGCGGTTTTGCCATCTTCTATGACCTTGACAATGACACGCCATCGGCCGCGGCCGATGTTTTGGATGGACATAGCTACACCTGGGCAAGCTTTTTGCGGGGGCGGCCAGCTTTTTTAGGGTTAGCCAGGCGCTCATTGATGGACGCAAGGGTTACCAGGCGGTCTTTGCCATAGGGGACAGCTTGCAGTACACCAGAATCCAGCATATGGGTTATACGGGCGTTTGACACGCCGAGCCTACTGGCCGCTTCGCTTGCGGTAACGCACTTGCTTTGCTCAATGAATTCATCGCCAACGTCTACCGCAACCGCAACGCGCATTGCACCATCGCTTGAGAGGCGAAATACTGGCTCAGGTAATGGCAGCCCTGTGTCGAGGTATTCTGCTAACACAAGCTGCAAGGTCTCGGCTGCTGCTACCATAGCCTCATTGAGGGTGGCTCCATGAGCATAGGCAGCGCCAATATCTTCAAACTGGACGAAGTGACCATCATCTTCTTGGGTGATTGTGGCTTCATAGATAAACATGCTATACTCCTAACAGGCTGGGCGGGGGAGGATTCCCCCGCCTTTCTACCATCTGGCTTGTCTCTTGATTGCTCCGTAGGTTCCTTTGGTTGGTTGGTCGTTATCGCTACCGTGTATGGTGACTACTCTGTCACCGTTTCGGTAAATCCGCCTACCGCCCTTGTTCCTCACTTCCTCGAATCCTTCGCTTACAAGCCTCTGGATGATTTCGCGGTTTCTTGGTGTATCCATGGCTACCTCCTTACCGCTTGATATAATTATAAAAGGTTTAATAGATAATGTCAAGAGAAAAGTTAAAGAGTTTATAAATGTTTCTCATGCCCCTATCTCATGGGGAGTGTCAGTATCTTGGTGACTTGGTGGTTATCTTGTAGACGGCCTACGCCTTGGCAAGCTCTTTGCGGGGGCGGCCAGCAGTTGGTGTGTCGGCAAGTCGCGCCTCAATGCTATCAACAGTTACGTACGCATCGCGACCTTTTCTAAAGCCCTCGAGCACTCCAGACGATACCATCTGTGTAATGCGACCACGAGATACACCAAGCATATCAGCAGCCTCATGTGCTGCAACAGCGTCAATGGTGTCAAGACTCACCTCAATGGCAACTAGTAAGATGCGCCCGCCATGCTTTGGCTTGTTGCCAAAGGTGGCTTCTGGCAGGGCAATGCCGTGGATAAGCCTATGCTCAATGTCCACCCTTAGCCAATCCGCTGCCATTTCGGCTATTTCTTTTTCTGTATCGCCTTGAGTTCCGCCACCAAAGTCAAAGGGGAATGCCAAAAGGCTGCCCTCGCTCTCAAATACTTCAAATTCATAGACATACAACATTGCTGCTCCTTTCAAAGAAGGTGTGGTGCGGCGGGGCTACTTCAACCCCGCCTGTTTTTTCATCTGCTCAAAGAGTAAGTCATTAATCTCTGTGTGCCGAGGTATCTCTGTCCATCTGCCATCTGGGTGCTTGACCTTGTCATGCTTGCTGCCACCTTTGTTGACAAACCCGTGGCCTTGAAAAAACTTCACCACTTCCCTTCTTTTTACCATCGTCGTCCTTTCTGCTACTTGATGGTATAATTATAAACTATAATTTAGGCTATGTCGATAGAATATCTAAAATAAAGGGATCACCCCCGCGTATGCGGGGAACACTAGAGCCGCCTTTGCCCTTGCGGGTGAGGGGAATATGTTTGTCTTTTTTTGAGACTTGGGTTAACTGCTGGAAATGTCAACTGGTGTAAGGAGCTGAATGCCAGTTTCGAGGATATTGCCTAAAAAGCCGCTTTCATCAAAGTCAGCTTGGATTAGGTGTCCTTCAACTGGAGAAAACTCCACAGCTCCCAGTATGTTGAGCCTGTGCGATGCTTCTCTTGCCAGTGTTGGCTCAGATTCGCAGCCTTCAACGCGGTCAATAATAACTGCTACGTCAATATCAGACCCTTTTCTTGATGTGCCTTTTGCTTGTGAGCCGAATAAGTACACATAGGAGTCGGGGTGAATCTCTTGTGCAGCTCGACCAAAACTCATGGCTAGATCATAAACTGCTGGATCCACTGTTGCCTCCTTGTTCTTTGTGCAATAAATAAGTTTCACTGTATGCCTTCTTTAGCTCTAAGAAAATCTGCGTGGTCTTCTTTAGCACTATATCAGCATACCCAGGCACATTCAACGCATCATACTCAACCATACTTTTAGCGTAAGAAGCGTCTGTGTGCAGAGGTGTTTGAGTACCAGTCAGAATGTGACTGCTCCAAAACACCAGTCCAAAGAGCTCAGTTACCGCGATGGTTTGAGTACCAGTCAGAATGTCACTGCTCCAAAACCCGATAATGTTGTTATAGTCTGACATTATTTCTCCTTTTCTCTTGTTTCTCAGTGCGTCTCCAAGGAAGTCACCAGACTCACTGGACGATGACTGCTCATCGCCGCTTCCTGGTACTACTGGGGTTTTGGTTTTTACAAAGTGCGGTTTGACTGATTCGGC